>CANGSN010000178.1 GCA_947455805.1 Planctomycetota bacterium | reverse complement strand
GAGGCGCACCAGGAACTCGGCCGGCGTGGGCGCCATCGGCACGTCCGCGCGCATCTGCGCCCCGAGCCACCAGGCGCCACCGAGCATCGCGCAGACCCCGACCGCCAGCAGGCTGCGCAGCCACCAGCGCGGCTCCGGCCCGAGGCGCGACAGCTTCGCTTCGTCGACGTCCGGGCGCTGCGCGCGGTCGATGCGATCGAGGTCGTCGAGCAGTTCGCGGGGCGTCTGGTAGCGGATCTGCAGGTCCTTCGCCAACAGCTTGCGGATCACCAGCGCCATGCCTTCGGACAGCGCCGGGTTCACCTCGTCGGGTGGCACCGGCGTCTGGTTGAGCACGTTGGTGATCAACGTCGCCATCGTGTCGCCCTTGAACGGCGGCGTGCCGGTGGCCATGTGGTAGAGCGTGGCCCCGAGCGAGTAGAGGTCGCTGCGCACGTCGACGTCGTGCGGGTTGCGCGCCTGCTCCGGCGAGATGTACATCGGCGTGCCGACGGTGGCGCCGTCGCGCGTCAGCGTCAGGTCGGCCGGGCCCTTGGCGAGGCCCATGTCGGTCAGCTTCACGCTGCCGGCTTCGTCGATCAGGATGTTGCCGGGCTTGATGTCGCGGTGGATGACGCCGCGCTGGTAGGCGTGGTCGAGCGCCATCGCCACCTGCCGGGCGACGCGGCGCACGTATTCCTCGGCGAACATCCCCCACTCGACGAGCAGGCCGCGCAGCGACTTGCCCTCGACGAACTCCATGACGAAGTAGTGGTAGCCGCCCTCCTCGCCGAGGTCGTAGCCGGTGACGATGTGCGGGTGGCTCAGCGAGGCGACGATGCGCGCCTCGCGGCGCAGCCGGTCGACGTAGCGCGTGTCGCGCGCCAGCGACGGCTTCAGCACCTTCAGCGCGACGATGCGGTTGAGCCGCTTGTGCCGCGCCTTGAACACGGTGCCCATGGCACCGGCTCCGACGCGGTCGAGGATCTCGTAGTCCTTGAACGGCTGCGCGAAGGTCATCGCCGCTACGCGGTGTCGTCGTTGGCGGCCGGGGGCAGGCCGGTCGGCCGGCCGTTCTGGTCGAGCGCGTACTTCTCGAGCTTGCGCTGCAGGGCGAAGCGCGACAGGCCGAGCAGGTCGGCGGCGCGGCTCTTGTTCGCCTGCGCGCGGTCGAACGCCTTCTGGATCTCGCGGATCTCCAGCTCGCGCACCATGTCGGGCAGCGTGGTGCCCCGTTCGCTCGGTACCGTGTCGTCGTCGGCGACGGCGGCGCCGGGGCCGCGGCGGCCTTCGCGCACGTGCGCGCTGAGGTGCGTCTCCAGGATCACGCCGTCGCACAGGATCGCAGAGCGGCGGATCTCGTTCTGCAGCTCGCGCACGTTGCCGGGCCAGCCGTAGGCGACGATGCGCTCCATCGCGTCGGGGCTGATGCGCACGCGGCCCGACGCCTCCTTCTGCAGGTCGCCGAGGAAGCGCTTCACCAGCAGCGGGATGTCCTCCTTGCGGTCGCGCAGCGGCGGCAGGTGCACCGGCAGCACGGCGAGCCGGTAGTAGAGGTCCTCGCGGAACGAGCCCTCGCGCACCATCTGCTCGAGGTTGCGGTTGGTGGCGCAGATCAGCCGCACGTCGACCTTGATCGTCTCGCGGCTGCCGAGCGGCCGCACCTCGCCTTCCTGCAGCGTGCGCAGCAGCTTCTTCTGCAGGTCGAGCGGCATCTCGCCGATCTCGTCGAGGAACAGCACGCCGCCGCTCGCCGACTCGAGCAGGCCCTTCTTGTTGGCGTTGGCGCCGGTGAAGGCACCGCGCACGTAGCCGAACAGTTCGCTCTCCAGCAGCGCCTCGGGCAGCGCCGCGCAGTTCTCGCTGACGAACGCCTGGTCCTTGCGCCGGCTGTGCGCGTGGATCGCGCGCGCGACCAGCTCCTTGCCGGTGCCGCTGTCGCCGGTGACCAGCACCGGGTCCTCGGCCTCGATGTACTTGTCGAGCAGCGCGAACACGCCGCGCATCGCGCGGCCGGTGCCGACGATCTGCTTGTAGTCGTACTTGCTGCGAGTCGACAGGCTCTGCGTCGACAGCTCCTCGCGGATCTGCGTCAGCTCGCTGGTCTTCTCCTGCAGCTGGCCCTTCAGCGCCGCGTTCAGCTGGTCGACGCGGTCGAGCGCCGACTGCAGCTCGACCTGCTTGCCGCGCAGCTGCTCGACGTTGCGGGCGTTGACGATGGCGGTGCCGGCGTGGTCGGCGAGCGACAGCAGCAGCGCCTTCTCGCGCTCCTGGAACACGGTCTGCTGCAGCCGGTTGTCGACGTAGAGCACGCCGGCGATCTCGTTGCGCACGCGGATCGGGATGCAGAGCACCGAACGCAGCCGCAGGTCGGTGACCGACTGCAGGTCGCGGAAGCGGTCGTCCTCCTGCGCGTTCGTGGTCAGCTCCGGCACGCCGGTCGACATCACGCGGTTGGCGATCGTGCGCGAGATCTTGAACTCCGGCGACAGCACCTCCTCCTGCGCGAAGTTGCGGGCCACCTCGACCGAGTGCTCGCCGGTGCGGCCGAGGATCAGGAAGCCGCGCTCGGCGGAGCACAGATGGATCGCGGCATCGACGATCTGCGTCAGCAGCCGGGTCAGGTCGAGCTCTTCGTTCAGCGCCCGCGCGATCTGCAGGAACGTCACCAGGTCCTGGCTGCCGCGCGGATGGTCGCCGGGGCGCGTGTCCTCGACCGACGCCGACTCCGAGGCCGGCAGGCCGAGCGTGATCTCGAAGTTCCCCACCTGGAACGTCTCGCCGACCTTCAGCTCGGCGCGCATGACCGGGCGCCCGCGCAGCTTGGCCGGATTCTGCGCGCCGGCGTCGGCCAGCACGAAGGCGCCTTCCTGGCGTTCGATGCGGCAGTGGATGCGCGAGATCAGGCGGTCGGCGAGGAACAGGTCGCAGTCGCGCGAACGCCCGATCGTCACCACCGCCTGGTGGAACGCGTGCGTCTCGGTGGTGCCGTCGTGGGCGACGACGAGCAGGAAGGGACCGTTGGTCATGCGGAGGAACCGATAGTGCGCGGACGCTCGCTCGTAACCGCCGCTGGGCGTTGCCGGTTGTGGCGCCGGGTCGGGCCGCGGGGGCGGGCGGCGGCGCGCATGCTACCGCGGCCAGCCGGTCGTGCGGCGCAGCAAGTCGATGCCGGCGGCCTCGACCTCGGCGACGGTGATGTCGCGCATGCAGCGATGGTGGCCGAGCGGGCAGACCTTGCGCTGGCACGGCGAACACGGCAGGTCCTTGCGGATCAGCGTGGTGCGCTCGAGGCAGTAGTTCGTGTAGTTCGGGTCGTTCGGCCCGATCAGGCAGACCACCGGGCGATCGAAGGCAACCGCCAGGTGCCGCGGCCCGGTGTCGCCGGTGACCATCAGCGTGCCGCGGCGCACCAGCGCCTTCAGCTTGTCGAGCGGCAGCACCGGCTGGCTGAGCGCGATGGCACCGCCGTCGCGGGCGATGCGTTCGCCGAGTTCGACCTCCGACGGCCCCACCATCACCAGCGCGCGCATGCCGTGCTGCTGCTGCATCGTGCGCGCGAGCTCGGAGAACCGCTCCGGCGGCCACAGCTTGCTGGCGCCGAAGTTGGCGCCGACCACCAGCAGCAGCAGCGGTTCGCCGTCGGCGATGCCGAGCGAGCGCAGGTGCTCGGCGACCCAGGCGTCGTCGGCCGGATCGACGCGCAGCTGCGGATGACGGTCCACTGGCGGCAGGCCGAGCACGTCGAGCAGTTCTTCGTAGTACTGCGGCATCGGCATCGGGTAGCGGCGCGGCCCTTCGCGCTTCTGCCACCAGCGGCGACGGACCTGCGCCGACAGACCGAGGTTCATGATGCCCGGCCGCCCCTGCTTGTAGCCCAGGCGCAGCGGCACGCGGGCGAGGAACGGCACGATGCCGGTCGCCAGCGAGTTGGGCAGCACGATGGCGAGGTCGTAGGCGGAACCGCGCATGGTGCGCACCTGGCGCAGCAGGTCGCCGAGGCCCTTCGCCTTCGGCGTCGGCACGATCTCGTCGAAGAACTCCGACCCCGCCAGCGGCCGCAGGTAGGGCCGCATGCCGGCGGTGATGTGGGCCTGCGGGAACGCGGCCCGGATGCGCGCGAAGGCCGCGGTGGCCATGACGAAGTCGCCGAGCCAGTTCGGGGTGCGCAGCCAGATGCGGCGGATCCGGGAGAGGTCGACGGTGCGTGTCATCGGGTGGGCCCGCCGCGCGGGGCGGCGATCTTGCGAGGCGAACGCATCGCGGGCAACAACGTCGGCGCCGCTCGCCGCTGGCGGGCCGGCAAGGCCGTGCTATCGTGTTCGCCCCTCCACCGCGCCCACGCCGCGCCAACAACGACATGGCATCGCAAGCCACCCTCGATCGTCTCTGTGCCGAGTTCGACAGCCCTCCCGACCACATCGCCGCCGCGGTGGCACTGCTCGAGGACCAGGCGACCCCTGCTTACCTCGCGCGCTACCGGCGCGACGTCGTCGGCAACCTGTTCGAGGATCGGCTGCACGCGATCGAAGAACGGCTGCACACGCTGAACGAACTCGAGCAGCGCAAGCAGGCGATCCTGCAGCAGGCGGAGGAACGCGGCCGCCGCACGCCGGAGCTCGAGCGCCTGCTCGCCGACACCGTCGACCAGGACCTGGTCGACGACCTCTACCAGTCGATGCGCCCGCGCCGCCGCAGCCTCGCGATGCAGATGGAGGAGAAGGGCCTGCTGCCGCTGGCCATGGCGCTGCAACACCGCCAGCTCGGCGACCAGTCGCTGCAGGACATCGCCGCCGCCTACATCGCACCGGACAAGGGCCTCAGCACGCCGGAAGCGGTGCTCGAAGGCGCCCTGCACATCCTGTCGGATCGCATCGTGCACGACGCCACCACGCGCGCTCGCTTCCGCGACGAACTGCGCCGCGGCATCCTGCGCGCGCGCGTCGTCAACCCCGACCAGTCGGGCTCGGCCGCGTCGTCGCGCTACAAGGACCTGTTCGACTTCGCCGAGCCGATCCACCGCATCCCGACCGGCCGCATGCTGGCGCTGCGCCGCGCCGAGCGCGAGGGCATCCTGAGCCTCGAGCTGGTCCTGCCGGAAGGTCGCCACCGCGAACTGCTGCGCGAGATCCACACCGCCGACGTCGCCGTCGATTCGCCGCTGGCCGAGTTCTACGGCCTCGTCTTCGACCACGCGGCGATGCAGCTGCAGGAGTTCTGCGGCAAGGACGTGCGCCGTCGCCTGAAGGAGAAGGCCGACCGCGAGGCCGTTCGCACCTATGCGCGCAACCTGCGTTCGCAGCTGCTGGCGCCGCCGCTCGGGCACAAGAAGGTGCTGGCGCTGCGCACCAGCAGCAAGGTCGTCTGGGCCGCATTGCTCGCCGAGGACGGCTCGATCGCGCAGCACAAGTCGCTGCCGACCGAGAACGACGAACAGAAGCAGGGTGCGATGGCCTGGCTGGTCGAGATCGTCAAGACCGAGCAGCCGGCAGCCATCGCGCTGCCGCACGGCCGGCGCCAGGCCGGCAGCGAACGCGTCGTCGCCGAGCTGCGTCAGGCGCTCGGCGAGGTCAAGCTGCCGATGGTCGTCGCCGTCGACGAAGCTGCGTCGACGATCTTCGCCACCAGCACCGACGGCAAGAAGGCCGTGCCCGGCGTCGAAGTGGGCGTTCGCACGGCGATCTCGTTGGGCCGGCGACTGCAGGATCCGTTGCTCGAGCTGATCCGCATGGACAGCCGCACGCTCGGTCTCGGCCAGACGCTCGACGACGTGCACCAGGGCATGCTGCAGCGCGAATTGGCGGCGATCGCCTCGTCGTGCCTCGCCCAGGTCGGCCTCGACCTGAACACCGTCTCGCTCGGCATCCTGCAGCAGTTGCCGGGCCTCGACCACGAGCGCGCCAAGGCGATCCTCGACCACCGCCGCAAGATCGGCGGCTACCCGACGCGCGCGGCACTCGCCGAGGCCCCGGGCCTCGACCCGCGCGTCGTGCGCAACATCGCCGGTTTCTTGCGCATCGTCGGCGGCAGCGAGCCGCTGGACGCCACGCCGATGCACCCCGAGGACTACCCGCTGGTGGAGGCCCTGGCCAGCAAGAAGGGCGTCGCCGCGAACGAGTTGCTCGGTGCGAACCTGCGCGATGTCGGCGCCGACGAGTTCGTCACGCCGGAGCGTTCGCGCCAGCGCGTGGTGACCGTGCTGCAGCAGCTGCAGCGCGCCAAGGAGGAGTCGCGCGGCGAACTGGTCGCCACCACCAACGAAGGCGTGCACACGATCGCCGACCTGCGCACCGACCGCGAACTGCATGGTCGCGTCGCCAGCCTGACCGAGTTCGGGGCGTTCATCGACCTCGGCATCGGCCAGGACGGCCTCGCGCACATCTCGCAGATCCCGGGCCACCGCCTGCGCGACAGCCAGCAGATGCTGCGCGTCGGCGAGGTGGTCAGCGTCTGGGTGCTCAACGTCGACCAGCAGCAAGGCAAGATCTCGCTGACGATGCACAAGCCGCGGCACCTGCAGGAGGGCCGCGCGCCGACGATCGGCGAGCGCCTCGACCAACAGCAAGGGCGCCGCCGTCCCCGCGGCGACCGCAACGCACGTCGCGACGAGGGTGCGCCGGCTGGCGGTCCTGGCGGCGGCCCGGGGACCGGCAACCG
>CANGSN010000177.1 GCA_947455805.1 Planctomycetota bacterium | reverse complement strand
TCGTCGTGAACTGCACGTCGGGCGCCACGTCGGCTTGGTGCACCTTCGCCAGCAGCACGCGCAGCAGCGCCACCGAGGTCGCCGAGCTGTGGTCGAGGCCGACGCTGCGGATCTTGCTGCCGCGGCGGCGGAACGCGCGCACCGAGCGGATCTCCTGCTTGCAGGCGATGCCGAGTTCGCTGGCGACGAGGTAGCCGGGTTGGCGGATCGCTTCGACCGACGAGACCAGGGCGGCGTCGAGCAGGCCGAGGCGCAGCTGGCGGATCAGTTCGGTCGGCGGCGCCTGCACCAGCGTCGCGTCGGGGTCGGAATCCAGGCCCGCGAGCAAGGGCGCGCCGACGCCGTAGGGGACTCCGCCGATGCGTAGGGTCACGGAAGGTGCCGCGCCACGGGCGCGGGGCCGGGGACCATAACGACGGTGCCGGCGGGCGACAGCGCGCCGGGTCGGGAAAGCTCCCTGGCCCACGGCTGGGCCGTTTTGCGTAGAGTTCCGCGCCGCGCGGTCCTTGCCCCGAGGCCCGCGAATGCCCTCTCCCGAGAGAACCCCACGATGTCGCGTTCCCATCTCGCCTCCTGCCTCGCGGTCGCGTCGCTGTGCGCCGCCGCGCTGGCCCAGACGGTGCCCACCGGTTTCGTCGTCGACAACCTGGTGACCAGCGGTCTCAGCACCCCGAACGACTGCTGTTTCCTGCCCGACGGGCGCTGCCTGATCGCCAACTCCGGCGGCGGCGTGTCGATCTACGCCGGCACCTCGCAGGCCGCGGTCGCCGTCGGCACCGTGCCGGCCGTCAGCTCGGGCGGCGAACAGGGCCTGCTCAGCATCGCCGCGGACCCGGCGTTCGCGACCAATGGCTTCGTCTACGTCTACTACACGAGCTCGGCGACGGCGTTCGTGCACGTCGATCGCTTCACCTGCACCGGCGACCTCGCCAACCCGAGCAGCACGAACGTGACCTTCGCGGCGAGCAGCCGAACGGCGATCCTCGGGGCGATGCCCGACAACGCCGGCAACCACAACGGCGGCTCGCTGCGTTTTGGCCCCGACGGCAAGCTGTGGATCACCGTCGGCGACGACGCCAACGCCTGCCTCGCGCAGTCGCTGACCTCGCAGGCCGGCTGCCTGCTGCGCCTCGACGTCAGCGGCCTGCCGGCTTTGCCGAGCCTCGTGCTGCCGGCGTTCAGCGCGCTCGATCCGGGCAACAACCCGAACAGCGCCGCGACCGACTTCTCGCAGCTGGTCGTCGCGCGCGGCTTGCGCAATCCGTTCCGCGCCGAGATCGATCCGGTGACCGGCAACGTCTACATCGGCGACGTCGGCGCCGGAGCGGTCGAGGAGTACAGCGAGTACGTCTACAACCCGGGTGCCTTGACGCTGGTCAACTTCGGCTGGCCGTGGCGCGAAGGCGCGCAGGGGGGCTCGGGCTGCGGCGGCAGCCAGCCGGCCGGCCTCGTCGATCCGATCGGCGCGGTCAGCCACGGCTCGGGCTGGGCCGCGGTGATGGGCGGTGCCCGCTACCGCAATCTCGGCCAGCAGTACGATTTCGGCGCCGCCTACGAGGGCAACGCCTTCTTCCTCGACTACTACGCCGGCGAACTGCGCCGCCTGGTGCAGAACGCCGGCGTCTGGTCGGCCGCACCGAGCGTGCCGGGCCAGCCGAACGCGAACAGCTGGGGCACCGGCTTCAACAGCACGACGAGCCTGCGCCTTGGACCGGACGGCGCGCTGTGGTTCACGCAGCACCCGGGTTCGCTGAAGCGCGTGCGCCTGCTCGGGCCGGTGCCGAGCATCACTGCGATCAGCGGCAGTGCGCAGCGCGTGCCGGCGGGTGAGCCGTTCGCGCAGCCGCTGGTCGTGCGCGTGTTCGATCCGCAGGGCAACCCGCTGCCGGGCGGCGCGGTGAACTTCACGGTCAGCGGCGGTGCGTCGCTGTCGACCACCAACCCGGTGATCGCCAACGCCCAGGGCTTCGCGCAGACGACGGCGACGTCGACGGCGGTCGGTGGTGGCGTCACGGTCACGGCGAGCACGCCGGGTGCGATCACCAACGCGCAGTTCGCGTTGTTCGGCCGCAAGATCACGGCGACGCCGGCGGCGCAGTTCCTGGTGCTGTCGATCAGCAACCAGACGTCGGCGATCCCGGCGTCGGTGCCGTACGTGGTGATGCTGTCGTTCCCGGGCTCGCCGACGCTGCCGACGATCCTCGGCAACCTGTGCATCGACCCGGGCTACGCGCTGGCGCTGGTCATCGAAGACGGCACCGGCATCTTCGGCGGCGTGTCGTTCTCGGGCACCGGCGGCGTCGGCACCCCGAGCCTGACCAAGCTCTACACGGTGCCGGCCGGCCTGTTCACCGGCCAGCTGATGCGCTTCCAGGCGATCGGCTTCGACGCCGTCGACGGCTGGTTCCGCACGAACTGCGAGCAGCGCCAGTTCTGAACGGCGTCGCCTTGCGCGCCAGGCTGCCGATCGGCGTGGCGCGCGCGACCAGCCGAGCCTGCGAAGATTGCCATCGGTCGTGGCGGTCGGTAGGTTCCGACGAGCCATGGCGAGTTCGCGATGATCGGGCCAGCGACGCAGCGGAACGGCGACGCGGCGCCCCGCGCGCGCTGGCGCCGGCTGTGGCAGTGGACGCGCGTGGCCCCCGCCCCGCTCGCGCTGGTCCTGGTCGCGCACCTCTACTTCGGCCTCGCGCGGTTCCCCGTCGGGTCGGTGCAGAAGCGACTCGCCGACGTCGGCAACTGGCACCGGCTCGGCGCCGACGGCTGGAGCTTCCGCCTCGCCGACGAGGAGACGCAGCGCATCGCCCGCTGGCTGCGGCGCGAGGTGCGGCCTGACCAGCTCGTCGCCTATGCCGGCGACAGCCAGGGTTCGATGCAGTTGCTGGCGGCGGTGCTGTTCCCGGCCCTGCTGGTCCAAGCCGGGTCGTCGTCGGCGTGGCCGGCCGGGCGCGACGTGTTCCGCGGGCGCGCGCCCTGGCTTCCCGCCGCCGCAGGTTCGCTGCCGGTCGTCGTCGCCACCCGCGAGGCGCTGCGCCTCGAGTACCGATGAACGAACGGCTCGTCGCCTCGCGCCCGCCCTTCGATCTGGTGGCGATCGCGTTCCTCGGCGCCCTCGGCCACGTGCTGCTCGCTCGGGGTTCCGCCCTGCCGCCTTGGCTGTTGCCGTGTGCCCTCGCCGTGGCGCTCGTCGCCCGCCCCCACGGCCGTCCCGCCTTCGATGGCCTGCCGACCAAGGTCCTCGTCGTCGCTGGCTTCGTCGCGATCGCCTACGGCAGCCTGGCGACGCAGGATCGCTCGTGGGATGGGTTCGCGACATGGAGCCTGACCGCACGCCACCTGGCGGCGGGGGAGACGCTGGCGGCTCCGTACTTCGCCAACCCGTCGGTCTACCACGCGACGCCCGGCTATCCGCTGCTGCAGCCGATCCTGCTGCAGCAGTCGTCGCTGTGGCTCGGGGAAGCCGGCGGCCGGATCCTCTTCCCGCTGTTGTGGTTGGCGCTGTTGTTCGCGGTGCGCGATCCGCTGCTGGCGATGGGGGTGCATCGGCACGTGCGCGCGTTGACGGTCGCCGGCTTGGCGTTGGTGCCGCTGTTCACCGAGCCCGGCCACGGCAGCGCCGAGTCGGGGTTCGCCGACCTGTTGCTGGCGCTGCTGGTCACGCACGGCGCCGCCGCGATCCTGCTCGGGCGCTGGCCCGCCGCGGCGCTGGTCGGGCTGTGCCTGCCACTGTGCAAGATCGAAGGCACCGTGCACCTGTTCTCGCTGTGCCTGGTCGCGCCGCTGTTCGCTTCGTGGCGCGCCGGGCTCGCCGTGGCTGCCGGCGGAGCCATCGCCCTCGCCGGCTGGCTGCCGGTGCAGGCGCAACTGACGCACCGGGCGGCGGATCTTGGTGGCGGCGTCGTCGCCCTGGTCGCGCTCTTGCCGCTGCTGCTGGTCGGCTTCGGCGCGGTCCTGCGCATGCGACGCGTGCGCATCGTCGTGGTGGGCCTCGGCCTCGTCGGCGGCCTCTGGCTGCCGTCGCTGATCGGCCAGCTGCCGGCCGGCCTCGGTCAGGCGGCGCTGGCCCTCGGCACGCAGGCCCGCTGGTCCGCTGTCGGCGAAGTGCTCGCGACGATCGGCGCGATCCTGTGCTGGTTCCGCAAGCTCGGTGGCTCGTTCGTCGTGCTCGCCGCGGCGCTGGTCGCCGTTCGTCTCGAGCGGGTGCGCGCGGCGCGCACGGCGGCCAGCGTGCCGTCCGTGGCGCCGCTTCTGGCACTGCTCGGCTGTGGACTGCTGGCGGTCGTGCTGTTCCTGCTGACCCGTCCCGCCGAAGACCTCGGCCTGTTCCTGCGCGAGGGCACGGTGCGCTACCTGAGCCAGCTGCTAGGAATCGTCTGGTTGGCGATCGGCATGCTGCTGCATCGGCAGTTCGTGGAATCCGACGAACCGGGCGACGCAGGCGTCGCGGCTTCGGGGCGCGCTGCCCGCATCGAGCAGACCGGTCGGTCGCTTCCGTAGAGCGAACGGTCGTGCGGGCTCGGCGGCCCGGCGCGCAGCAGCTCGCGCGGCAGAGCGGTGTCGACTCGACCCGTCGGCTGCGGGTGCGTCGGGACGATCGCCACCGCGTTGCTGCTGCGCCGCGTTCGCAGCGTAGCATCTCGCCGCTCCATGTCCCGCCGCACCCGCCTGTCGCTGTTCGTTCCGCTGCTGCTGCTCGTCGCGTGGTTCGCGGCGCCGCCGGTGATCCGCTGGTGGGTCGATCGCAAGATCCAGGGCAACGTCGGCGAAGCGCTGCCGGAGTTCGTGCTCGCCGACGCCACCGGGCGGCCGTGGAGCAAACAGGTGCTGGCCGGCAAGCGCGCGCTGCTGCACTTCTTTCGCTCGAAGTGCCACTCGTGCGACCAGGAGGCCGACGCGATGCGCGCGCTCGAGAAGGCGCTGCCGGCGGACGTCGTCCTGCTGCACGTGATGACCGACGCGGTGCTCGAGTTCGAGCCGGCGCTGACCGCGGCGACGCTGGCGCAGAAGAACTTCCAGCGGCCGGTGCTGATGGCGGACGCGAAGTTCGTCGACGCGTTCCACACGGTGGCATGGTCGAACGTGACGCCGATCACCTACGTCGTCGACGCGCAGGGCATCGTGCGCTTCGGCCTGCGCGGGGCGCAGACGCAGGCGGCGATCGAGCAGGCGCTGGCGGCGGTGCGCTGACCCGGCACTTCCCCGGCGGGCCGCGGGCGTCGATGCTGCGGCGATGCGCGCGTTCGCCGTGATCCCATGGTTGTTGCTGGTGCTGGCGTCGCTCGCGGCGGCGGTGCCCGCGCAGGCGCCCGGTGTGCCGGTCTACGAGGACAGCGACGGCGAGGAGCCGTCGCGCGAGGAGAAGGCGCTGCAGCAGGCGGCGCTTCTGCTGAAGGAGGCCGGCGCGCTGCTCCCTGGCCAGGTGGTGAAGGAACAGTTGGCGCGGACGAAATGTGCGCTGGTGCTGCCGCCGGCGGCGACGAAGCCGCTGACCGGGCCGGAGGCGTGGCGGCGCGCGCGTTCGGCCTACGTGCGCGTCGGGCACCTGTACCAGTGCAAGCACTGCAGCGACTGGCACCTCAACCTCGCCGGCGGCTACGCGATCGCCGCCGACGGCATCGTCGCCACCTGCCATCACGTGGTGCTGCCCGACGACCGCGACATGAAGGAAGCGTGGCTCGTCTGCGCCGACGACGACGGCCACGTGTTCCCGGTGCTCGAGGTGCTGGCGGCCGATGCGCGCACCGACGTCGCCATCCTGCGCACGGGTGCAAGGAAGGCGGAACCGCTGCCGCTGCGCGTCGACGTCGTGCCGGGCGAGATCTGTTGGGTGTTCAGCGATCCGATGGGCGCGCGCGGCGTGTTCAGCACGGGCATCGTGCATCGCTTCGTGCAGGCGCCGCCGCTCGACGGTGGCGGCGAACGCGTCGTCGTCGTCGAGGTCGGTGCCGACTGGGCGCCGGGCTCGAGTGGCTCGGCTGTGCTCGACGAATGCGGCAACGCGATCGGCCACGTCGCTTCGATCAAGGCGCAGCTCGAAGAGCCCGAGGACGCCGGCGAACCTGCGGCGGCGGGCGATGTGGCGCCGCCGACGCCGTTGGCGACCTACCTCGTGCAGCACGCGGCGACGCGCGCAGCCGACGTGCTGCGGTTGATCGAAGTGCTGCCGGCGAAGCCGGTGGAACCTGCGAAGCCAGTGGCGCCGGCGAAGCAGGAACCGGCGAACGCGCCGCGCTGAACGTTCACGCCGCGAGCGCCAGCACGAGGCCGGCGGCGCCGACGAACAGCGTCAGCAGCGCGGTCAGCAGCAGCGGGCGCCAGCCGACGGTGCGCAGTTCGCGCAGCGGTGCCTGCAGGCCGAGCGCCGCCATCGCCAGCAGCATCAGCGTGCCTTGGCTGGTGCGCAGCGCCGGCACCAGTGCTTCGGGCATGAGGCCGACGGCGGCGAGGCCACCGACCAGGGCGAACGCGGCGACGAACCACGGCAGCGGCGGGCGAGCCGTGCGGTCGTTCGCGGCGGTGTGTGGGTTCGCGTCGGCGCGGCGATGCAGCCGCGGCAGCAGCAGCACGAGCGGCAGCAGGAACAGCACGCGCGCCAGCTTGAACAGCGTCGCCATCGCACCGCCTTCGTCGCCGAGCG
>CANGSN010000176.1 GCA_947455805.1 Planctomycetota bacterium | reverse complement strand
TCGACGGCACCGACATCGTGAACGCCGCCTACGAACGGCTGCACGCGCGCACCGCCGCGATGGCACACGGCCGGGCCTTCTTCTTCCGCGCGTTCTACACCGAGTGCATGCGCATCGTCGTCGACCACTACCGGAAGACGAAGAACGACAAGGGCCGCGGCCCGATGCAGCGCGTCGAGCTGCAGTCGCAGTTCCTGAAGGAGGAGAAGGTGCAGACCGACTTCGAGGTCATCTACGAAGTGCTCGCCGAGCTCGAGCGGCAGGACGCGCGCGTCGGCCAGGTGGCGATGCTGAAGGTGTTCGAGAACCGCCCGGTCGAGGGCAAGCCGGAGGCGACGCGCGGCTTGACCAACCAGGAGGTCGCCGACCTGCTCGACATGGGCCTGCGCACGGTCGAGAAGGACTGGGCGTTCGCGAAGGCCTACCTGCAGAAGCGGCTGAACGATCTGAAGGGCAAGTGAGCTGAGGCGGCGGGGCTCCGTGCAGCGGCGGCGGCGCTGGGCCGCGGCTGGACGGCGTTCGCAGGGCGTGGAACGATGCGCTGCGGTTGCGCACGAAGGACTGCCAACGCATCGCCATGCCGAGCCATCCACTTCGCCGTCGGACGAACGATCTGCTGCGTCGGGCCGGCGCCGCGGCGACCACGCTGCTGCTGGCGACGACGGCGCTGGCGCAGACAGCGCCAAACTCTCCGCGCCTCACGCAGACCGGGCGCGTCTTCGCCTGCGGCGAAGGCGTCGTGCAACGCTGCCTGATCTCTCGCGACAGCTCGCGTGCTCTGTCGATCGGTGCCGACCGCGACATGGTGTGGTGGCACATCCCCGAGCGGCGCGCCCTACGCCACTTCGATCCACCGGGCGAGCGCTACCAGGAGCCGTGGCTCCATCCCGAACTGCCGTTGGTCGTCTGGGTCGCAGCCGACGGCAGCGGCCAGCGCATCGACCTCGACAGCGACCGCCGCGAAGAACTCAGCAAGGAACAGGTCGAGGCTCTGCAACCGCGCGCGGGGCTCGACTGGCGCCGCGGCGGCCAACCGCTGTCCACGAAGACGGACGCCGTCACTCCGGATGGCAAGCACCGCCTCGTCTTCCGTGGCAACCAGTGGTCCAGACAGCCGAGCACCTTCCAATCCGCCTATGGCGAAGCACACTGGCTCGCCGACGACGGAACCGTCCTGACCGCGCGCGGCAACAAGTTCGAGCTGCACGGCCTGCAGCTCGGCGAACGTTCCAGCGCTGCGCTCCACAGCGCTCCGCCGCAGCAGCTCGCGTTCACTCCCGACGGCAGCCACCTGGCAGTCGTCAGCCTCACCTCGGTCCAGATCGTCGAGACGAACGGCAACGAGATCGCCAGGCTGCCGGGCTCTCTCCTCGTGCAGCCAGGCCCGAAGCCCGACGAGTTCTGGCTGCTGACTGCGAAGAGCCTGCAGTGTTGGAGCACCCTCACGCGGCGAGATGTCGGCGAAAGCCTGCCGTGGTCGGCGAACCTCATCGAGCCCGACGACGGCAACCTGCTCGGCAAGAAGCTGCGCAAGGTGATCGTGCATGACGGCAGGACGTGGACACGCGAGGGGCTGCTCGCGGTAGAGCGTGTGCGTTCGCTGCACCCGAACTTCGAAGCGCCGCTCTTCGTCGACGGAATGGCCCTCCTCGCCGCCGGCGCGCTTCTCAGCAAACGCTTGGTCGAACCGGTCGACTTCGCACCCATTCGAGGCACGAATGCGTTGCTACTGCTGACTTCGAGTCGGCGCGTCGCCCTGCCCGATGGCACAGAACTGTGTCCTGAGCAAGCCAATCTCGTGCGCGTCGCCGCGGCCAATGCAGACCGACAGGAAGCCTCCTTCAAGCAACTGGCGCGCTTCCTCGTCGCCACCCCGAATGGCTCACATGCTGGTGTCGGGCTCAGCGACGGGACGCTGGAGTGGTTCGAGAGCGGCAAGCTGCAGCGCCTAGCGACCAACAGGATCGCTACACCGCTCGTCGCTGCCGTCGCGCGCAACGAGCACCAGCTGATCGCCACCGACGGCCAACAACTGCTGCAGCTGGAGACCAAGACCCTGACCGTCGTCGCCAAGCTGCCGATGCCACCCTGGTTCCCGCGCGTGGACCAGATGGTGCTGAGTGCCGACGGCAACCGCCTCGCGATCGCGTGCGGCAGCGACGTGCGCATCCTGACGATCGAGTAGGGCCTGGGCTGCGCACCTGCCATCTGCGCGAGCGGCAACGCCCAGCCTCAGCGCACCAACTCGAACCATCCGCCGATCCCAACGATCGCGAACGAGACCGTGACGGCGATCCACGCGAGGTCGCCGCGGCGCAGACGACGCGCGTGCCTCGGCAGGATCCAGAGCAGCATCACGAGGCCACCGAGCAAGCTGACGTAGGCGACCGGAACCAGGCCCACGCTGCCCACACTCAGCAGCAGTAGCGCCGGGGAGCTGATCCACGCGATCCACGGACTCGAATCCACTCCCAGCACGCCCTGGTACAGCACGAGCCAGCCGAACACGAAGCACTGCACGACCAGCGACCAGCCGATCAGCGAGACGGTGCCGAAGAATCGAATCAAGGTGCGTTCGAACGCCAGCCCGTCGCGCGACTCCGGCATCAGCGCCCCGAGCGCTCGCTCCTGCGAGCGGCACGCTGCGTGGGCACGGGCACCGAGGCCGCCAGATCCAGCGTCTGCAACGCCGCCACCAGCGCCGAAGCGACCTTGCGTTCGCCGGCGGCCTTGGCGACGAGCCGCTGGTTGCACTCGATCTCGATGCCGAGGTAGCTGCGCACCGGCAGCCGCGCGCGCAGGTGCGTGGTGAAGCCGTCGGTGTTGCCGAAGTACGGGAAGTTGCGCCGCACGGACAGCCCGCGCGCGACCAGCTCCGTCTTCAGCGCGTCACAGAACGCGACCTCGAGCGGCCGCTGCGGGTCGCACAACAGCCCGATGTCGTTGCGTCGTTCGACGCCGCCGAGCTGCGGTGTGAACGAGTGCACGCTGAGGTGCAGCACCCCCGTGCTGCGCGCCGCCGCGGCGATCGCCGCCTCCGCCTGCTGCCGGAAGGGCCGCCAGTAGGTCGAAAGCCGCTGCGCCAACGCCGCGGCGTCGAGCTGGTTGCCCGGCACCAGCCGGCCATCGACGCGCTTTGCGACCACGCGCGCATGGTCCTCGCTGCGATTCAGGTCGGCGACGAGCCGCGACCACTGCCCGCGATGCAGCGGCACCGCGAACGTGCGCGCGATCGCTTCGGCGATGCCGAGAGCGCCTGGATCAAAGCCGCGGTGCGATAGCAGCACGGCGCGCGGCAGGCCGAGGTCGGCGAGTTCCTTCGGCACCGCCGGCGACGCGTGCTCGCAGGTGACGAGCAGCTGCAGGCCGTGCGGCGGCGCGCTGCGCGTCACAGCGGCAGCGCCGCCAGGGCACTGGCCGCGAACGTCTTCGGGTCGACGCGCTGCCACACCTGCACCACCTTGCCCGCCCCGTCGAGCAGCACGGCGATGCGACGGTGCGCGCGCGCGTCGGCGCCGTCGCAGGCGCCGTAGGCCATGCCCATCGTGCGGGCCGTGTCGCACAGCAGCGGGAACGGCAGGTCGTGCTTCTGCTGGAACGCCGCGTTCGCCGCCGCGTCGTCGACCGAGACGCCGAGCACGACGACCCCGCGGCGCTCGAACTCGGCGAACTCGTCGCGCAGGCCGCAGCCTTGCGCCGTGCAGCCGGGCGTGTCGGCCTTCGGGTAGAACCAGACCAGCACGTGCTTGCCGCGGTAGCCGGCGAGCGTGTGCTGCACGCCGGACTGATCGGCGAGCGCGATGTCCGGTGCCGGCTTGCCGCGCTGCAGCTTCGGTGCGGCTTCGCTGGCGGCGCCGCGCGCGCGGCCGCCGCGGCGATTGCCGGCCGGACGTTCGCCGTCGGCGTTGCGGCCCTTCGCACTGTCATTGCCGGCCTTCGTCGCCGGCACCGCCGCCGCTTCGCTCGCCGCCGCTGGCGCCGCGGGTTGGCTCGAGGCTTCGACCGCGGCCGCAGCCTCGCCCTTCGACTCCTTCGCCGCCACCTCGACCGCCGGCTCCGGAGCCGGCTTCACGTGCGCGTCGACGTAGCTCTTCGCGAACGGCAGCTTCTCGTCCTCGCGCGCGTGGAACGGCACGCCGTCGGTCATCCACTTCGGCGCCGGCGCGCCCTTGCAGTGGTGGTCGAAGTACTCGGCCATGCGCCGCGACCAGTCCTTCATGTTGGCGCGGTTGCGCAGGCCGTGGCCCTCGCCGTTGTAGTTGAAGAGATAGCACTCCTTGCCGAGGCGCCGCAGCGCCGTGAAGTACTCGATGCCCTGCGTCCACGGCACCGCGCCATCCTGGTCGTTGTGCAGGATCAGCACCGGCGTCTGCACCTTGTCGGCGAACCAGATCGGCGAGTTCTCCTGGTAGCGCAGCGGGTACTGCCACGGCGTGCCACCGATGCGCGACTGCGTCATCTCGTACTGGAACTGCCGCGACACGCCCGACTCGTAGCGGATGCCGCCGTAGGCCGACAGCATGTTGCTGACCGGCGCACCGCTCTCGACGCAGGCGAAGATGTTCGTGCGCGTCACCAGGAACGCGGTCTGGTAGCCGCCCCAGCTGTGGCCCGCGGCGGCGATACCCTTGGGATCGACGAAGCCCTGCGCAACCAGGTGCTGCACGCCGCTGACGACGCACTTCACGCACGAGTTGCCGGGGTAGCCGACCTCGTAGACGACGTCGGGCATGAACCACAGGTAGCCGTTGCTGACGTAGTAGCTGGCGTTCGGCGACGTGCCCGGGGCCGGCGCCACGTAGTTGTGCAGCCCCTGCGTCATGCGCTCGTAGAAGTAGACCATCATCGGGTAGCGCTTCTGCGGGTCGAAGCCGTCGGGCTTGACCAGCACGCCCTGCCGCGGATTGCCGTCGCCGTCGACCCAGCGCACCAGCTCGGCGTTGCCCCAGCGGAAGTCCTGCTGCTGCGGGTTCGCGTCGGTCAGCTTCTTCATGCCGCCGAAGTCGGCGTTCGCGGTCCACAGGTCGGGGAACGTCGCGAACGTGCTGCGGGTGAAGAACAGCCGCGTCGACTGCTTCGGCCGCGTCACGCCCTCGAAGCTGCAGTTGTCGTAGACGAGGCGCTGCGGCGGCTGGTTGCGCACCAGGCTGTCGGCGAAGAAGCCCTCCGCCATGGTGTCGACGTTCGTCGCCGCCAGCATCAGCTCGTCGTCCACCCACTCGCGGTCGTCCTGGCGCGGCAGCTGCTGCACCCGCAACCGCAGGCGGTTCTTGCGGCCGTGGCCGTCGGTGACGCAGACGGCGTCGCCGGTCGCCGGCGAGACCTTCCACACGTCGAACTCGTCGTGGATCAGCACCGCACCGTCGTTCTCGGTCCAGCCGGCGAGGCCGTACGAACCGTCCGGCTCCGGATGGTCGTCGTCGTGCTGGTGGAACGGCACGCCCAGAGCACCGGTGAGGTCGCGCTTCTGGCCGGTGGTGACGTCGAGGCTCCACCAGCGGTAGTCGGTGCTGAACCACAGCAGGTAGCGCCCGCCCGGCGAGGTGCTGACGTTGCCGCGCAGCCTCTCGAGCACGCGCGTGCGCGCCCCGGTCTTGCCGTCGACGAGCCAGACGTCGACGTAGCGGCCGTCCCACGTCGTCTCCTTCTCGTAGGGCCGGCCGTCGCTGGCGAGCAGCCGTTCGCCCGATGGGCCGAGCGGCCGCAGCGAACGCAGGCCGTCGTCGCCGAGCACGGCGAGCTTCTGCTCGGCGCGCCGCCACACCGCCGTCCACGACGGATTGCGTTCGCCAGCACCGCGCTTCTGCTGCTGCGTCTGCAGCTGGCCGTCGCGCCAGTTCCACAGGTCGAGCGTGACCTTGTCCTCGGGCAGGATCGGCAGCGGCTCGGCAGCGGGCGCGTCCTGCACGTCGAACGTCAGCAGCGAGCCGTCGCGCGAGAACGACGCCGAACCAGCGACGCGCTTCGTAGCCGGCATGCCAGGCGCCCCGGCGTAGGCGATGCGGCGCGCGGGCCCGTCGCCACCTTCCCACAGGTAGAGGTCGTTCGCCGGCTTGTCGGCGGCGAAGTCCTCCTTGTCGCTGGTGAACGCCAGCGCCGTCTCGCCCCGATCGAACGTCACACCGCCGACGTGCGCGATGCCAGGGAGCACCTGCACGGCGTGGCCGCCAGAGAGCCTGCCACCGGCCAGCGGCTCGACGAACAGACCGTAGCTCGTGCCTTCCTTCGGCTGCTTGTGCGACGTGTGGTACCAGAGCCACTTGCCCTTGCCCGACAGGCCGTAGGCGACGACGTCGGTCAGCGTGCGTTCGGCGCCGGTGCGCAGGTCGCGCACGACGAGCTCGGTGCCTTCGGGGCGCTTCTGCTCGAGCGGGTCCTTCGGCTTGTCGGCGCGCGCGGCCGGCGGCTTCGCGGCACCCTCGGCGGCGACTTCGCCCTTGGCTTCGCCGGGCTCGCCCTTCGCGACTTCGGCCTTCGGCGCTTCACCGGCCTTGGCTTCGCCCTTCGCTTCGCCGCCCTTCGCTTCGCCTTCGGGTGCTTCGCTGCCCTTGGCATCGTCCTTCTTCGCCGGCTTCGCTTCCGGCTTCTCCTTGTGGATCAGCAGGAACGGCACGTCGTCGCTGACGGTCGAGCCCTTGACCTTGCCGACGACCTCGAGCT
>CANGSN010000175.1 GCA_947455805.1 Planctomycetota bacterium | reverse complement strand
TCTGCAGATCGAAGCCGCCCGACGCGTCGCCGGCGACCGACCGGGCGGCGACCAAGGAGCCGTCGCGCAGCGCGACCTCGAACGGCGCCTGCTGCGCGGTGGCACAACCACTTGCTGCCGCGACCACAACCGCGGTGGCAGCCGCCATGCCAGATTGACGGAGGCCAACCCGAAGCCACCGCCGGAAGCTGCCACTTTGGCGCGGGAGGCCTCGAGCACCAACGCCGCCGCCATCGCGAAGATCGATCTCAAACGGTTTGGATTTCGGCATTTGCATCTGTCTGTCCAACACGGGGCAGCACCGGCTATGGGGCCGGCACCACCTTTGCTTCGCGGCGCGCCCATCGCTGAGCCCACCCACTCGGGTCGGGCGGCACATCGGGCAGCTCCGAACCGTTTCGACGAGTCGGCACCGCTGCCAACCCCCACGAAGTATCCAGATTCCTCCTCGAGGTTGTGATGGTCAAACAACTCGTGTTCGAAAACGACGCCCGCGAAGCCGTGCTGCGCGGCGTCGCCAAGCTGGCGAAGGCCGTTGTCTCCACCCTGGGCCCCCGCGGCCGCAACGCCGTGCTCGACAAGGGCTGGGGCGGTCCGACCGTCACCAAGGACGGCGTCAGCGTCGCCGAAGAGATCGAGCTCGATGATCGCTACGAGAACATGGGCGCCAAGCTGGTCCGCGAGGCGGCCAGCAAGACGTCGGACGCGGCCGGTGACGGCACGACGACGGCGACCCTGCTCGCCCACGCGATCGCCGAAGAGGGCATGAAGTACCTGACCGCCGGCGCCAACCACGCCGAGCTGATCAAGGGCATCAAGGCCGCCACCGCCACCCTCGTCGACGAGCTGAAGAAGATGGCGAAGCCGGTCCCCGGCAACGACTACAAGGCCATCGCCCAGGTCGCGACGATCTCCGGCAACAACGACGCCGAGATCGGCAAGATCCTGTCGGACGCGATGAAGAAGGTCGGCGAGAACGGCGTCATCACCGTCGAAGAAGGCAAGGGCCTGGAGACGGAGGTCAAGGTCGTCGAGGGCATGCAGTTCGACCGCGGCTACCTGTCGCCGCACTTCGTCACCAACAACGAGGACATGACGGTCGACCTGCGCGACTGCCTGGTCCTGGTGCACGAGGACAAGCTGTCGAACATCCGGCCGCTGCTGCCGCTGCTCGAGAAGCTGAAGGAGAGCAACAAGCCGCTGCTGATCATCGCCGAGGACGTCGAGGGCGAAGCCCTCGCGACGCTCGTCGTCAACAAGCTGCGCTCGGTGCTGAAGGTCTGCGCGGTCAAGGCGCCGGGCTACGGCGACCGCCGCAAGGCCATGCTGCAGGACATCGCGATCCTGTGCGGCGGCGAGGCGATCTTCAAGGACCTCGGCCTCGACCTCGAGAAGGTGCAGCTGCGCCAGCTCGGCGTCGTCGACAGCGTCGTGGTGGACGGTGACAACTGCACCATCAAGCTCAGCAAGGCGCAGGAGACCAAGCGCAAGAAGGACATCGAGGCGCGCGCCGAGCAGATCCGCCGCGAGATCGACGCCACCACCAGCGACTACGACAAGGAGAAGCTGCAGGAGCGTCTCGCCAAGCTGACCGGCGGCATCGCCGAGATCCGCGTCGGCGCGCACACCGAGACCGAGATGAAGGAGCGCAAGGCGCTGGTCGAGGACGCGATGCACGCGACGCGCGCGGCGATCGCCGAGGGCGTGCTGCCCGGCGGCGGCACCGCGCTGTTGAAGGCCGGCAAGGCGCTCGACAAGCTCGATCTCACCGGCGACGCCCGCTTCGGCGTCGAGCTGATGAAGCACGTCGTGCAGAAGCCGGTCCGTCAGATCGCCGAGAACGCCGGTGTCGACGGCGCCGTCGTCGCCCGCAAGGTGCTCGCCGGCAAGACCACGACCTTCGGCTTCAACGCGCTGACCAAGGAGTATGGCGACATGCTCGAGTTCGGCGTCGTCGACCCGACCAAGGTCACGCGCAGCGCGCTGCAGAACGCGGTGTCGATCGCGACCCTGCTGCTGACGACCGACTGCGTCATCACCGACGCCAAGAAGGACGACAAGGCCGGCGGCGAGGCCGGCGAGATGTGACGAGCGGCCCAGTCGCTCGGACCAGCCCCACAGACACACCCCACACACATTCATCGGAGTAGACGAAAATGACTTCTTTGCGCCCCCTCGAGGATCGCGTCGTGCTGAAGGTGCTCGACGCCGAAGAGAAGACCGCCGGCGGCATCCTGCTGCCCGACACCGCCAAGGAGAAGCCGCAGCGCGGCAAGGTCACCGCCGTCGGTGAAGGCAAGTTCGGCAAGGACGGCAAGCGCATGGCGCTCGACGTCAAGAAGGGCGACATCGTCCTGTTCGGCAAGTACGCCGGCAGCGACGTCAAGGTCGGCGGCGAGGACTTCAAGATCCTGCGCGAGAGCGAGATCCTCGCCAAGGTGGAGGGCTGATCCCGATGGCCAAGCAGATCATGTACGACGACCAGGCGCGCCGTAAGGCGGTCGCGGGCGTCCAGAAGCTGGCGAAGGCGGTCAAGGTCACCCTCGGCCCGGCCGGCAAGAACGTCATCATCGAGAAGTCCTTCGGCGGCCCGCAGGTCACCAAGGACGGCGTCACCGTCGCCAAGGAGGTCGAGCTCGAGGACCCGTTCGAGAACATGGGCGCCAAGCTCGTGCGCGAGGTCGCCAGCAAGACCAACGACGTCGCCGGCGACGGCACGACGACGGCCACGGTGCTGGCGGAAGCGGTGCTGACCGTCGGCCAGCGCTACCTGACCAGCGGCGTCGACCCGAACCACCTGCGCGCCGGCATCGACGCGGCGGTGGCAGCAGTGACCGCCGAGCTCGCCAAGATGGCGAAGAAGATCGACAACAAGAGCCGCGACGAGATCGCCCAGGTCGGCGCCATCTCCGCCAACAACGACATGGAGGTCGGCAACCTGCTCGCCGACGCCATGATCAAGGTCGGCAAGGAAGGCGTCGTCACCGTCGAGGAAGGCAAGAGCTTCAAGACCGAGCTCGAGCACGTCGACGGCATGCAGTTCGACAAGGGCTACGTGTCGCCCTACTTCATCACCGACCCGAAGTCGATGGAGGCGGTGTTCGAGAACGCGCTGATCCTCGTGCACGAGAAGAAGATCTCGAACGTGCGCGAGATGATCCCGCTGCTCGAGCAGACCAGCCGCAGCGGCAAGGCGCTGATCATCATCGCCGAGGACGTCGAGTCCGAGGCGCTGGCGGCGCTGGTCGTCAACCGCCTGAAGGGAGTGCTGAACGTCTGCGCGGTCAAGGCGCCGGGCTTCGGCGACCGCCGCAAGGCGATGCTGCAGGACATCGCGACGCTGACCGGCGGTCAGTGCATCAGCGAGGACCTCGGCCTCAAGCTCGAGAACGTCACGCTCGAGATGCTGGGCTCGGCCGCGAAGATCCGCATCAGCAAGGACGCCACGACGATCGTCGGCGGCGCCGGCAAGAAGGCCGAGATCACCGCGCGCGCCGACTCGATCCGCAACCAGATCGAGAAGACGACGTCGGACTACGACCGCGAGAAGCTGCAGGAGCGCCTCGCCAAGCTGACCGGCGGCGTCGCCATCATCCGCGCCGGTGCGATGACCGAAGCCGACATGAAACAGACGAAGCAGCGCATCGAGGACGCGCTGAACGCCACGCGCGCGGCCGTCGAAGAGGGCATCGTGCCGGGCGGCGGCGTCGCGCTGCTGCGCGCCAGCAAGGTGCTCGACACCCTGAAGGTGAAGGGCGACCAGCAGTTCGGCGTCGAGATCATGAAGCGCGCCTGCGAGGCGCCGATGCGCCAGATCGCCGAGAACGCCGGCGAGGACGGCTCGGTCGTCGTCGACGAAGCGCTGGGCAAGAAGCCGAACGAAGGCTTCAACGCGCTGACCGGCGAGTGGGTCGACATGTTCAAGGCCGGCATCGTCGATCCGACGAAGGTCGTGCGCAGCGCGCTGCAGAACGCGGCGAGCATCGCCGGCCTGATGCTGACCACGAACACGATGGTCACGACGATCGCCGAAGAGAAGAAGGCGGTCGAAGGGAGCACGAGCTGACGGCAGCGGCGTAGCCGCTGCCCTCAGCTCGGGCTCTTCCGGCGAAGGCGCCGGGACACGAGCTGACGGCAGCGGCGTAGCCGCTGCCCTCAGCTCGGGCTCTTCCGGCGAAGGCGCCGGGACACGGTGGGGGCGATTCGATGCAACGGGTCGGACGCCTTTGCCGGGGGGCTCGCTTCGCTCGCGGGGCGGAACGGGCCCGCTGACCGCGGTTGGTCGGCGACTGCAATAGTGCGCGTGGTGCCGAGGCCGGTGCCGCGGCTCGGCCGATACGCCTCGCGGAACCTGTTCCTCCCATGGCCCAGAAGCGCGACTACTACGAAGTGCTCGGCGTCGACCGCAAGGCCGACGACGACACCATCAAGAAGGCCTACCGCAAGCTGGCCCTCGAGAACCACCCGGACCGCAACCCGGGCAATGCCGAGGCGGAGAAGCGCTTCAAGGATGCGGCCGAGGCCTACGCGGTGCTCAGCGACGCGCAGAAGCGGCAGCGCTACGACCAGTTCGGCCACGCCGGCGTCGACGGCCCGCAGGGCGGTGGCGGTGGCTTCGCGTCGGCCGAGGACATCTTCGCCGCGTTCGGCGACCTGTTCGGCGGCGGTGGCGGCGGCGGCTTCTTCGAGCAGTTCTTCGGCGGCGGCCGGCGCGGTCGCGGCCGGCGCGGTGCCAGCCTCAAGGTCGACCTGGAGCTGACGCTCGAAGAGGTCGCCACCGGCACCAAGAAGACGATCGACCTGAAGCGGCCGGAGCCGTGCGCGCACTGCAGCGGCAGCGGCGCCAAGCCCGGCACGCAGAAGAAGACCTGCAAGACGTGCGGCGGCCATGGCCAGGTCGTGCGCTCGCAGGGCTTCTTCCAGATGCGGCAGACGTGTCCGTCGTGCCAGGGCCAGGGGGCCACCATCGACGACCCGTGCCCGAAGTGCCAAGGCCGCGGCGCCATCCCGAAGGAGTCGCCGATCACGCTGACGATCCCGGCCGGCATCGAGTCGGGCCACACCGAGCGCATCGCCGGCCAGGGCGAGCCCGGCGACGGCGGCGGCCCGCCCGGCGACCTCGTCGTCGTGCTGCACGTCAAGGAACACGACGTGTTCACCCGCTACGGCGAGGACCTGCTGATGCAGTCGCGCATCACGTTCCGCCAGGCGGTCATGGGCGACGAGATCGAGATCCCCACCATCACCGGGGAGACCGTCGCGATGAAGATCCCGGCCGGCACCCAGCCCGGCGAGAAGCTGCGCGTGCGCAACCACGGGTTGCCGCGCGCCGACGGCTACGGCCGCGGCAGCCTCGTCGTGCAGGTGCAGGTCGACGTGCCGAAGAAGGTCTCGGCGGAGCAGGAAGAGCTGCTGCGCAAGTTCGACGAGATCGACGGCAAGAAGGGCAAGAAGAACGGCAAGAAGACCATCTTCGAGAAGGTCAAGGACATCTTCTCGTGAGCGCCAGGAGCAACCCTTGAACGACACCGCGAACAACCAGGCCGGCAACGGCGATCAGGCCGAGCCGCACAAGACGACGAACGGCAAGGAGCCCGCCGTCGAGATCCCGGCGCCGGAGCAGGAGATGGCGAAGCTGCGCGAGGAGCGCAACCAGCTCGAACTGCAGCTGCAGCGCCAGCTCGCCGACGCCGCCAACATCCGGCGCCGCGCCCGGCAGGAGATGGACGACCAGAAGCGGCGCGTGATCGAAGGCATGGCGCAGGAACTGCTGCCGGCACTCGACAGCTTCGGCATGGCGATCGCCGCGTTCGACGGCGGCAACACCGATCCGAAGGCGCTGGTCGAAGGCGTGCGCATGACGCGCATGCTGCTGCAGAGCGCGCTCGAACGGCACGGCCTGCAGGAGATCCGCGCCACCGGCGGCGCCTTCGACCCGCTGAAGCACGAAGCGGTCGGCATGGAGCCCGCCGCGGGCATCGCCGAAGGCCAGGTGCTGCGCGTGCTGCAAGCCGGCTACATGATCGGCGACCGCGTCGTGCGCCACAGCCGCGTCGTCGTCTCCGGCCCCGCCCCGAAGAGCTGACCCACCACCAGCGAGCGAACCATGCCCACCTACGACTACGCGTGCAGCGCCTGCGGCCACCGCTTCGAAGAGTTCCAGAGCATGTCGGCCGAGCCGCTGAAGAAGTGCCCGGCGTGCAAGAAGCCGAAGCTCGAACGCCTGATCGGCGGCGGTGCTGGCGTGATCTTCAAGGGCTCGGGCTTCTACGAGACCGACTACCGCGGCAGCTCGTACGCGAGCGACGCGAAGAAGGACGAAGGCGGCGGCTGCACGCCGAAGTGCGGCACCAGCGACGCGCCGGCCGGCTGCAAGATGCCGAAGAAGGACTGACGAGGCGCGGGCCTGCGCTGGTCGGCTCGCCCGTTCGACCAGGAAATCGCCGCTTTCCTGACCGAAGTTCGCCCCCGTCGTCCCCATGGGACGTGGCATCGCATCACGATCACCTGTTCCAGGTGGCGTTCGGCGATCCCGAGCATGCGGTTCCCCTGCTGCGCACCGCCCTGCCCGCGAGCCTCGCCGACGCCATCGATTGGCGCACCCTGACCCGCAAGAACCCCACGCAGCACGGCCAAAGCAGCCGAAGAACCCTCTGCGACCTGCTCTTCGCCGTTC
>CANGSN010000174.1 GCA_947455805.1 Planctomycetota bacterium | reverse complement strand
GCGCCCTGAGCGGCGCACGCCGCCGCCTCGCGGGCCGCTGTCGGGACGTCGCACGTACTGGCGGCGCGCGCTCGCCAGCGTCGTCACCGCCTGCAACCGCGGGCTCGACCGCCTGCCGCCGCTGCACTGGCTGCAGCAGCGCGTTCGTTCGCGGCTCGAACTGACCGAACTCGAACTGCCGCTGCGCCCCGGCGCCGAGACGCTCGACGGCCTGCGCCTCGCGTTCGTCAGCGACACGCACGCGGGCAGCTTCTGCTCCGCCGACGACCTGTGTGCACTGTTCGCGCGCGTCATGGCCGCCGAGCCCGACCTGGTGCTGCTCGGCGGCGACCTGATCAACACGCGCGAACGCGAGATCCTGCTGTTCGAACGGGCGCTCGCCTCGCTGCGGCCGCGGCTCGGCGTGTTCGCCGTGCCCGGCAACCACGACCACTTCTTCGGCCCCGACATCGGGCTGTGGCGTGCGTTCCTGCAGGGCCACGGCGTGCAGGTGCTCGAGAACCGCGGCGTGCGCATCGTCCACGGCGGCGGCTCGCTGTGGCTGTGCGGCGTCGACGACCTGACCGAAGGCACGCCCGATCTCGCGGCCGCCCTGCACGGCCGCCACGACGGCGAGACCGCGGTGCTGCTGAGCCACCACCCGGACTTCTTCTTCGAGGCCGCGGCGGTCGACGTCGACCTGCAGCTGTCCGGCCACACGCACGGCGGGCAGATCCGCATCGCCGGCTGGGCGCCGATCCACCACAGCCGCTTCGGCTACGAACGGGGCTGGTTCGTCGAGAACGACTGCCGCCTCTACGTCAGCCGCGGCACCGGCGTGACCGTGCTGCCGCTGCGCATCGACGCGCCGCCGGAAGTGCCGATCGTGACGCTGCGCGCGGGCCTGCGATCGACCAGGGACCCCGCGGCTGCCGCCGGCGCCACCGTTCGCCAGGGTGCCGCCCTGGGCCCGACCTGATCCGGCAGGAATCTGCCGCCGTCGCGAGCACCGGCGTCGCCGCGCGGTAGTGCCCCGGGCCGCCGCGGCTATGCTCCGCCGCCCGCGATGCAGACCCGAGTCCACACCCTGCGCCACTGCCGCGACCTCGGCGGCGGCTCGTTCGCCATCGAAGTCGACGGCCCGATCCCCGCCACGCTGCCGGGACAGTTCTACATGCTGCGCACGGAGCAGCGCTGGCCGGTGCAGCTGCCGCGACCGTTCTCGCTCTATGACCGCGCCGCCGACGGTTCGTGGGGCAGCTTCCTGATCAAGCCGGTCGGCGAAGGCACGCGCGCGCTCTGCGCCTCGCGCCCGGGCGAAGGCATCGTGCTGAACGGTCCGCTCGGCCAGCCGTTCCCGCAGGACGTGGTCGATCCGATCTGCGTCGCCGGCGGCGTCGGCCTCGCCCCGTTCCTGCTGCTCGCGCGGCAGGCGAAGGCGAACGGTCGCGACCTGCGCCTGCTGTTCGGTGGCCGCACTCGCGAGATGCTGTCCGGCATGGAGGACTTCGCCGGGCTCGTGCGCCTGCACGCGTCGACCGACGACGGCAGCCACGGCTTTCACGGCCGGGTCACGGCGCTGCTCGACGACCTGCTGCAGAAGGGCGTGGTGAAGGCCGGCGAGACGGTCTTCTGCTGCGGCCCCGACCCGATGATGCACGCGGTCGCCGATCTGTGCGGCAAGCGCGGCCTGCGCTGCTTCCTCAGCCTCGAGACCTACATGGCCTGCGGCTACGGCGTCTGCAACGGCTGCACGGTCAAGGTGCAGGGGCCGCGCTTCAAGGGCTGGCCGTATTCGCGCACGTGCATGGAAGGGCCGGTCTACGACGCCTGCGAGCTCGTGCACGAACACGGCTGAGCGGCGCTCGCAGCACGCCGCTCACGGCACGGTGACCAGCACGGCATCGCTCGCCGACAGTCCCTCCACCGCCGCCGGATCGAGGAACGCCGACTGCAGCCAAGCCTGCGTGCCGGGCGCCAGGTTCGCGAGCCAGCTGCAGTCGAACGGGATCGAGCTGCCGCTGCCGATCAACGTCAACAGGATGTCGGGCGACGGCACCAGCGTGCCGCCGAACAGCGGCACGTTGATCGCGCTGCCGCCGACCAGCAGGATGCCGATCGAGCCGGGCGCGTAGCCTTCGATCGTCAGGCGCAGCGGCTTCAGTTGGTTGATCGTGCCCGAGCCCGTCATCGTCGGCACGCCCGCAGCGCCGGCGATGCCGCCGGCGAGGTCGCACCAGCGCGGCGCCACCGTGGCGCGGAACTGGCTCACCAGGAGGCAGGTGTCGGTGATCGTCTGCACGTTGTCGGCGCTGCCGGCGACACCCATCGTGTAGCCCTGGAAGACGACGTTCGGGCTCGACCAGCGGTTGATCCGCGTGCCGGGCGAGTAGGCCATGATCGTGCGCAGCGCGTTGTCCGGCGTGCGATAGCCATAGGCGTAGGGGAAGATCGCCGCGCCCGCGTTCGCTGCGTCGTGGTGGCAACCCATGTTGTGGCCGCACTCGTGCGTGAACGTGCGATTGCTGATGCACGTGCGCCGCGTGACCGCGAATGCCGACGACTCGAAGCTCGACGACAGGCTGCCGAGCAGGTAGCCGATGCCGCAGAACGAGGAGCTGTTCGGGCTGATGACGAGGTGCATCAGGTCGGCGCCGTAGTCGTTGCGCGCCTGGTGCACTTCGTCCATCTGCCCGTCGCTCGGGTCGCGGAAGGCGCTCAGGTCGGCGCCGCTGCCGGTCTCGACGTAGTTCGTCTCCGCCATGTGGACGAGCCGGAACTCGATCGGTGCGCCGGAGTCGAGATGGCCGGCGTTCGCTTGCGCGACGGCGCCGACGATCACGGTCTCGATCGCGCTCTGCCCGCCGGCGTCGAGGCGCGCTTCGGGCGTGTAGAACACGGCGATGTCGAGCGTCGTCTGCGCGCAATCGCTGTTCGGGAACAGGCTCGCGACCGGACCCGCTGTTGCCGTCACCGGCCCGCGCACCAGGTGCGTGTGGTCGACACCGCACGAGTTGCTGGCCGGCTCGCGCGTCGTGTCGATCTGCAGCAGTGCGTGCACACCCGGGGCACCGCCGGCGGTCAGCAGCCAGGTGCCGCCGTCGACGTCGATCAAGCCGGCGGTGGTGCCGTCGGCCGCCAGCGAGAGATGCACTTCGCTCTCTTCACCGCGCGCGGTGCCGCGGAACGTGCGGTAGCCGAGCGACCAGTCGGCGCGGGCGATGTCGAGCAGGAAGGCGGTGCCGCCGAGGTCGAGCGTCAACGTGCCGAGCGGGGCCGGGCCCAGGGTCGGCAGCGCCAGCAGCGCCGCGGTGTTCACCTGCACGAACGTGCTGCCGACGATGGTCGGGTTGGCGGTGCGTTCGCCGGTCAGCCACGCCAGCGAACTCGCCGGCGGGCTCGCGATCGGCGTCAGCAGGGCCGGAGACTGCGCGTTCGCGGCGAGGCCGAGCAGCAACGCAGGAACGATGGCCAGGAACGGGTGGCGTGGGAGAGGCATGGTGGTGGCGGCCCAGGGAGAGGCCGCGGTACGAGCGGGGCAGGCCGCACAGTGTAGCGAACCGCCTCGGTCGCGGGTGGCCGCGCTCGCAAGGTGCCCTCGCCCGCCGCGATCAGCCGGGGATCGCGAAGCGCCGCAGCGTCGCCAGCGGCACATACTCGAGCGTGCGTTCGTGCGTCGACTCGAGCACGACGCGCGGGGCGGCGCCGGCCTCGTAGGCCTCGACCCAGCGCGCGGCGCACAGGCACCAGCGATCGCCCGGATTCAGCCCCGGGAAGGCGAACTCCGGGCGCGGCGTCGACAGGTCGTTGCCGGCGTCCTTCGAGAACTGCAGGAACTCGGCGGTCAGCTCGGCGCAGACCGTGTGCGCGCCGGTGTCGTGCGGGCCGGTGTTGCAGCAGCCGTCGCGGAAGAAGCCGGTCATCGGCTGTTCGCTGCAGCTCTTCAGTTCGCCGCCGAGCACGTTCTTCTGCGGCTTCGGCTTCGGTGGCGCGGGGCGGGGAGGGCGAGGCTCCGACTTGCTCATGCCGGGATGCTACGCGCGGCGGCGCGCGCCGCTATCCGCCGAGGCGCACGGGCTACAGCCCGGTGCGCTGGTAGATCGCTGCCAAGGAGAGGGAGCAGTCGATGGTCGGCAGCGACAGCGTCTCGCTCTTCTCCGTCAGCAATTCACGGGTCCAGCCGCCTTCGCTGCGACGGTGGACAAGCACGGCGACGCGGTGCTGCTCGACGAGCACGTAGGCGTCGAGCGATGGCAGTGCCTGGTAGTTCCGTAGCTTCTCACCGCGGTCGATGCGTTCGGTGTCGGGCGAGAGCACCTCGAAGATCACCCGCGGCTGCTCGGCGAACAGTGCCGCGTCGGCGACTCCGGAGCAGTCCACGGTGACGTCGGGGTAGTAGTAGAACTCGGCGGTGCTGGTGCGGATGCGGACCTTCATGTCGGAGGAGAAGGCCTCGCATGGCTTGCCGGCGAGTTGGCTGCGCAGCTCCGCGAAGACGTTGCCGGCGATGCGATTGTGGCCCGCACTCGCGCCGGCCATCAGGTACTCGACGCCGGCGAGGTACTCGTGCTTCTGCGTGCGCTGGCGTTCCGCCGCGAGGTAGGCCTCGGGGGACACGTAGTAGCCAGCGCGCAGAGCATCGCCCATGGCCAGGGACGTTAGCTGTGTCCGCATGGGGCGACAAGGCAGGTGGCAGCGCGCGCCGCTATCCGCCGAGGCGCACGTCGCGGCGTTCGCCGGGACGCACGGCGAACCGCTGCGTGCGCACGCCGCCGTCGCGATGACGGAACAGCAGCACGTAGTCACCAGCCGGCAGCTGCACCGGCCGATCGAGCGGCACCGGCGCCAGTTCCGCGCGCACGTCGAGGTCGCTGCGCAGCGCCACGATCTCGAGCACACGCTGCGCTTCGTCGGCCGGCAGCAGCTCGTTGCCGGCGGCGAACTGCACTTCGCCGGGGCGCGGCATCTCGACGCGGCCGAGGTCGACCGGGCCGTTGCCGTCGCACCAGTGGCGGCCGAGCGCGCGCACGCCACCGGCGGGCAGGCGCAGCTCGACGTCGTAGAAGCCCGCCGGCAGGCCGGCCATCGTCCATCGCGGCTGCGCGACCTGGATCGACGCTTGCTGCCCATTCTCGTTCGCCTTCTTGATCGGCGGGAACATGCCGGCGACGAGGCCGGTGTCGGCGTGCACGACGCGGATCTGCGGCCGCGGATCGTCGGCGCTGCGGATCGGTTCGACGACGACCGCGCCGCGCCCCTTCGGGTCGAAGCACAGTTCGAGGCCTTCGCTGTCGGGCAGCACGCTCGGCGCCATCGCCAGCGGCAGGCTGCGGGCGCCGTCGGCGGGCAGCAGCAGCACCTGGCCCGGGCCACCGGGCAGGTTGGCGAACACGAACGCGCCGTCGTCGCCGACCTCCGTCTGGTCGACCCAGCCGTGGTCGAGCGCGCGCCACTCGACCAGCGCCTTCGCCAGTGGTGCGCCGTCCGGGGTGAGCGCCTTGCCGCGCACGCAGCTGCCGAGTTGCAGGTGCAGCGTGACCGGCGTCGTGCCTTGCGTGGTCGTCGCCGGTGCGGTCGCGAGCCCGCGCGCATCGCCGCCCGCGCGCACCGTGAAGTCCCCGGCGGCGACGCCTTCGAAACGGAACGTGCCGTCGTCGCCCGTCTCCTTCTGCTCGAGCGGTTGCGGACCGCTGCCGAGCAGCACGATCGGCAGCTTCGCCGCTGGCTTGCCGTCGCTGCCGAAGACGGTGCCGGCGATCGCGCGCACGTCGGCGGCGGCCGGAGAGCCGACTCCCTCGCTGGCGAGCCCGAAGCGTAGGCGACCACCGATCGCGTCCGAGAGCGAGAGCGTGAGTTCGCGAGTCGCCGGTGCTTCCTCGACCACGCGCGCACTGTCGTCGCCGAAGCGCGCTGCCGGGTGCAGGCCTTCGCGCATCGTCGGGCGCCCGCCGGCCGAAACCCTGCGGTCGTTGGTGAGCGCGCGCGACAGATCGAGCTTGCCGCTGTCGACGACCACTTCGGTGGTGCCACTGCCGCCGGCGAGACGGACCACCATGCCCCCGCCCTTGCGTTCGCCGAGCAGCGCCAGCTTCGTCGGCGCATCGTGGCGCAGCGTGATGCGGCGCACCTGACCGGGCGGATCGGCGAGATCGAACGTGACCTGCGGTTGCCGCGTCGGCCAGCGCAGCGTCACGCGACCGTCGGGACCGGTCGCCGCATCGGCGGCGTTGCGCGCGCAGCCGACCGGCCCGAGCATCGGCGTGTAGCCCTCGACCGGCAGGCCGAGCGCGTCGACGACGAGCAGTTCGAGCTCGACGATGTACGGATGGGCCAGCGCATCGAGGCCGGCGCGGTTCGGCGTGGCCGCGGAGCGCGCGTCGTTGGCCGCGTCCGCCTGCGGCGTGCCTTGCACGGGAGAGGCGGCGTCGAGCGCGTTCCCGTTCGCGGCGGTCGCCTGCTGCGGCAGCGTCGGATCGGACGGGCCGAGCCACAGCCAGCCACCGACGCAGACGGCGCCGGCGGCGACGAGGATCTTGGGGGTCGCACTCACGAGCAGGGCTCCGATGGGCAAGGGGACCAGCAGGCTCGACGGCAGGCCGAACGCGAACAGCAGCGCCGGCCGCCAGCTGCGGCCGTGCGGGTCGGCGCGGTCGAGGCGCGCCCGCAGCATGACGAGGCCGCGCGCCAGCCGGCTCTTCACCGTGGCGACG
>CANGSN010000173.1 GCA_947455805.1 Planctomycetota bacterium | reverse complement strand
CGTGACCGGCGACGACGTCGGCGCGATCAACGCGTTCAACACCGTGCTGGCCAGCGACGGCAACAACGCCGAAGCCTGGTTCAACCTGGGCATGGTGCTGTTCGGCCAGGAGCAGTACGCCGAGGCCGAGGACTGCTTCCGCCACACGGCGGAGATGCAGCCGACGGACTCGCAGGTGTGGAACAACCGCGGCGTCTGCCTGTGGAAGCTGAACCGCATCGCCGACGCGCGCGCCTGCTTCCAGAAGGCGCTGACGAACGACCCGACCGACGCCGACGCGCAGTTCAACCTGAAGAGCATCGGCTGAGAGCCGAGGCTCCTGCCCGCTCCGGTCGGGATCCGTCGGCAGCGCGCCCCGGGATGGCGCGCTGCCGGCACGTACCGGGCGACCAGCGGATTCGGCTCGCCTGGGCCCGCGGCCTCGGCAAACGGCGCCCGGAGGCGAGGGGATTGCAAAATGGCGGCGGAGTCGCCACTTTGAGTCGAAAAATGGCGACGCGAGGGCGATTTTTCGAGCCGCCGGCGGGGTCGTTCTTGCTGCTCGGCCCCCGTGGCACCGGCAAATCGACCTTGGTCCGGGCGATGTTCCCGGACGCGCTCCGGGTGGACCTGCTGCAGCCGGAGACCCTGCGCACCTTCACCGGTCGCCCCGAACGGCTGCGCGACCTGGTGGCGGCGCGGGCCGACTCGTCGGTGGTCGTGCTCGACGAAGTGCAGCGGGTGCCCGCCCTCCTCGACGTCGTGCACGAACTGATCGAAGCGCGGCCGTCGCTGCGCTTCGTCATGACGGGTTCGAGCGTGCGCAAACTGCGGCGTGCCGGCGTCAACCTGCTGGCCGGGCGCGCCGTGCAGCGGGCACTGCATCCGTTCCTGGCCGCGGAGCTCGGCGAGGAGTTCGAGCTCGAGCGAGCCCTGCGGCATGGCTTGGTCCCGCTGGTCTGGGGCGCTTCGGATCCGGCCGACACGCTGCACAGCTACCTCTCCCTCTACGTCCGCGAAGAGGTGCAGCAGGAGGGGCTGGTCCGTGACACCGGCGCGTTCGCGCGGTTCCTGGAGGCGGTCTGCTTCTCGCACGGCGCGCCGATCAACGTGTCGGCGGTGGCCGCCGACTGCGAAGTGAGCCGCAAGACCGTCGACGGCTACCTCGGCATCCTGCAGGACCTGCTGCTGTGCCATTCGCTGCCGGTCTTCCAGAAGCGGGCGAAGCGGCAGGTGACCGTCCATCCGAAGTTCTATTGGTTCGACTGCGGCGTCTTCTCGGCGCTTCGTCCGCGCGGTCCGCTCGATCGAGCGGAGGAGATCCAATGGGCGGCGTTGGAAGGGCTCGTGGCACAGCACCTGCTCGCCTGGATCGACTACGGGCGACGCGACCTCCAGCTGCACTTCTGGCGCACACGCGCCGGCAGCGAAGTCGACTTCGTCCTCTACGGTGCGGATGGGTTCCACGCGATCGAGGTGAAGGCCTCCGAACGGGTGCGCGGCGAGGACCTGCGCAGTTTGCGCGGCTTCGCGGAGGACTACCCCGAAGCCACGCGCACCTTGCTCTATCGCGGCCGCGAGGAGCTCGTTGTCGATGGTGTGCGCTGCCTGCCGGTCGACGCGTTCTTGCGTGCGGTGCACCCGTCGCGGCCCTTGCCCATCGCTTGAAGCGGGGCGATCAGGTTCTTCGGCGCCCTGCTTCAGCGTTCGCCGAGCAGTCCGGGGAGCTTGCTGGCGGCGACGCCCAGCAGCGCCTGCACTTCTGCGTGCCACGCCGCATCGTCGCTGCAGCCTTCACGCAGCTCGGCCTCGATCAGTTCGCGCATGCGCTTGCGGCCGCGGAACAGCAGCATGTAGACGCCTTGCGTGGTGTTGCCGAGGGCGCTGGCGACCTCGCTCGCCGACTTTGGCTGGCCCGGCGAGATGCCGCCGGCGAGGCCGTAGAAGCTTGCCAGCGCGCGGCCCGTCGTGCGGCTCTCGTTCTGCAGCGACGCCATGGCGTTGGCGATCACGTTGTCGACCCACAAGGCGAGCTCGTCGGCTTCGCGAGCCGGCACCGCGTCGAGTGAGGCTTCGGCGGCGATCGGCATCTTCCGCTGTCTGGCGAACGATCGCGCGAAGTTGCGCACGATGCCTGAGAGGAACGCGCGGAAGCGTTTGTCGCGCTCGGCCCGCTGCAGCGCGCCGCTCATCCACACGTAGCCCCAGAATTCATCCTCGGCGAGCCGCGCCTGTTGTTCGCGCCCGAGCATGCTGGCGAGGATGCCGCGCACGAACGGGCGGTAGCGTTCGACGAACCACTGCCACGCGCGTTCGGCGTCCTGGCCATGCAGCGCGTGGATCTGCGTCCACCTCGTGGCGAGGGACTCGGGTGGGTTGGGCGACGACGAGGCCTCTTCCATGGCGGCGTGAGTCTGCTGGGGGAGGGTGGGGCGGGCAAGGGGCGACGGTGGAGGATCGCGTGAAAGGAATCCGTGCCGCCCGGCAAGGGGAGGCATGTCCACGACCGCCGTCACCGTTCCTTCCTACGACCGTCCGAGTCCATCCGAGCTGCAGCAGATCGCCGAGCGGCACGACTGCCGGATGGAGTTCAACGTGATGGCCGGTCGCCCAGTGACCGAGACGCTGCACTTCCAGCGTTACGAGGTCGGCCTGGACTACGCGCGGGGCATCTTCGACCGCAGCTACGCCAGCGCGATGCTGGCCAGCCCGAGCCATCTGATCTTCCTCACCGCCCTGGTCCACCTGCAGAAGCTGCTCTACATGATCCTCTGCCAGCGTTGGGGCTTCGCCTACGAAGCCCAGGGCGCCGAACGGCTGAAGATCTGGCCGACCAACGTCGAGGTGAAGATCCCCGAGCTGATCGTCGAGGAGCATGGCCTCGTGCAGGAGGCCTGGTTGCGGGAATTGCGTGAGGTGAAGAACGGCCGCCACCGCTTCGTCATCGAGACGCGCATCGGCTCGACGATGATGGTCGTCTCCGGCGTCACCTTCCCGATCGGGCCGCGATGAGCACGCTCCTCGGTGCGGCCTTGTTGGCGATGGCGAGCATGTCGCAGATCGCCTACCTCGCGGCACATCGCCGGCGTCCGGATCCGACGCGCGCGGCGGCGCCTTCGGTGCGTTCGTTCCGCTTCGTCTACCCGCTGGTGATGCTGGCGTTGTTCGGCACCGCTTGCGACCTGCTCGCCACTGGCGGCGAGGTGACGCGAACGTTGCCGATGCCACCGGCGATCGCCGCGCTGGGGCTCGCCGGCATGGTGCTCGGCAGCGCCCTGTTCGTTTGGGCGCGCCGTTCGCTCGGGCTGCACTACAGCCCCTGCTTCGCGTCGCTGCGCCCGCACGAGGTCGTGCGCCATGGCGCCTACCGCTGGTTGCGGCATCCGATGTACGTCGGCAACCTGACGGCGATCGCGGGTGCGGCGGTTGCCAGTGGATCGCTGGTTCTCGGGGCGGCCTGGGTGCTCGTCGCGGTCGCCTACTGGCGGGCGGCGCGCGACGAGGATGGGCTCCTGCGGGTCGTGGCGGCGCGCGTCGTGGCTGGGGCTCGGTAGTCGATCACCTTGGCGCTGCGACGCCCCTGGCTCGTCGATGCCGAGGTGCCCCCCTGCGAAAGATCCTCCGATCGCGCGGCAAGCATGGGCATGACGAGCCGATGAAACCGCCGCCTTCTCCATCTCGCGTGCTCCGTGGCGTTCCTGATCGCCTCGGCGATCGGCACCGCCGCGCAAGCCGTGGCGCAAGCCCCTCACGGACCTCCGATCGCGGCTGGGCTTCGCGCGACCGTTCGCGACAATCGCCGTCGCCATGCCTGCACGAGAACCCGACACGCGGAAGGACGTGACCTTGCCCCAGGCGCTCGTCGTCGCCCTGGAATCGCTGTTGTTCCGCGGCGGCAGCGAAGCTGCGCGCGACGCGGGAGTCGTCGAGCTCTGTGCACGCCACCCTGAGCATGCGGTGGCCCTGCGTCGATGGCTCGCCGCCGTGCAGGGGCTCGGTGCCGGCAGTTTCGGCGAGGACGCCGAGGATGGCGGCGACGTGCCGCGCCAGATCGGGCCCTATCGCTTGATCGGGCGCTTGGGCCAGGGCGGCTTCGGCGACGTGTACCTGGCCGAACAGGAGCACCCCGTGCGGCGGCGTGTCGCGCTGAAGGTGCTGCGGCTCGGCATGGACAGCGAGCAGGTGCTCCAGCGGTTCGCGCGTGAACAGGACGCGCTCGCGCGCATGAACCACGACGCGATCGCCAAGATCTACGACGCGGGCACCACGCCGACCGGCCAGCCGTTCTTCGCGATGGAGCTCGTCGACGGCGCCCCACTGGTCGCCTGCTGTGAGCGCGACGGTTTGTCGCTGCGGGCGCGGCTCGACCTGTTCGTGGCGACCTGTCTCGGTGTGCACCACGCGCACCAGAAGGGTGTCGTGCATCGCGATCTGAAGCCCAGCAACGTGCTGGTGACCAAGGTCGGCGAACGGCATCAGCCGAAGCTGATCGACTTCGGCATCGCCCGGGCGCTCGAAGGCGACGCCAGCAACCCGACGCTGACCGAGGCCGGCGTGATGCTCGGCACGCCGGCCTACATGGCGCCGGAGCAGGCGCGCGGCGATCTCGCGTCGATCGACACCAGGACCGACGTCTACGCGCTCGGCGCCATCCTGTTCGAGTTGTTGACCGGCGTGCCTCCGTACGGTGGCGATGGCGTGAGCGGCTCGTCGCCATGGGAACTGCGCCAACGCATCCTCGACGCAGAGACTCCTCGCCCGAGCCGCATGCGCACCACGACCGCGACGAAGGCGACGTCCTGGCGGCGGCAGCTCGGCGCGGAGCTCGACTGGATCGTGCTGAAGGCGATGGCGAAGGGGCCCGAGGAGCGTTACCCGTCGGCCGCCGAGTTGGCAGCGGACGTTGCGCGCTTCCTGGCGCAGGAACCGGTCTCGGCCGGGCCGCCGAGCGCGACCTACCGGTTGCGCAAGTTCGTGCGGCGGCATCGCCTGACGGTGGCGGCCGGCGCGATGGTGTTGTCGACCGCCATCACCGGCGCGCTCGTGTCCTGGCGGTGGGCGAACGTGGCCGAGGCCAACGCGCAGGTCGCCGACGGCAATGCTGCGATCGCTGCACAGCGGGCCCGCGAACTGGCGGCGAAGGTCGCCGAGTTCGATCGCCTGGCGTCGGTCGTGCAGTTGGAGGCCGCGCGCAGTGCCGAGCGCGAGCTCCATCCGGCGTGGCCGGCGCAGGTCGGGGCCCTCCGCCGCTGGCTCCAAGACGTCGCGCAGCCGCTGCTGGCGAAGCGCCGCGATCTCGGCGTTGCGGTCGAGGCCTTGGCACAGCGAGCGAGGCCGATGGACCAGGCGATGCGGCAAGCGGCGCGCGAACGCGACGCTCGCTGGCGGCAGCTGCTCGAGCTGCGGGAACGGCGCGATGCGCTGCTGCCACTGGTGGAGCTTGGGGGCAAGCAGCTGCACGGCGAGGATGCAGGGCAGCAATCGTCTGGGTTCGCAGCGTCACTGCGGCAAGTCCTCGGCAAGGAACCTCCGTCGACCTCGCCGCGTGCTTCCGAGGAGCAGATGTTGGCCGATGCCTTGGCAGCTTGCAAGCGTCAGCTCGAACAGGTGGCTGCTGCCGAGCGAGCTCTGGCGGCGGCGATCGACGACGACGTCGTGCCTGCTTTCGACGAGACCGCCGCAGCGTTCCTCTTCGTCACCCTACGCCGCGTCGCACGGGAGCTCGACGCGTTCGAGCAGGGTGATGTGGCGAGGGTGCAGCAGAGGCTGCAGTGGGCCGAGCGGCTGGCCTCCAGCTTCGACCACCCGGACGCGCCGTGGACCTGGGTGCAGTGTCGCGAACAGCTTGCAGCAGCGACCGCGATCGGCAGTGCCAGTCCCTATGCCGGTTGCTCGCTCGACCTCGGGCCGCAACCGGGCCTCGTGCCCCTTGGTCGCAACGAACGCACCGGACTGTTCGAGTTCTACGACCTGGCCTCGGCGGCAGAGTCCGATGTGGCCCCCGAACGCGTGCCGGTGCCCGGCCGTCGGCCCGACGGCACCTTCGCCATGGGCCCCGAGTCCGGCATCGTCTTCGTGCTGTTGCCGGGCGGACCGTGTGCGTTCGGCTCGCAGAACACCGATCCGAAGGGGCGCCACTTCGACCCGATGTCGACCAGCGACGATCGTGTTTGCGAGGCGCAGCTGCGACCGTTCCTGTTGGCGCGCCACGAGCTGTCCCAGGGACAATGGCGGCGCCTCGCCCGCGCCCTGGGGGAACGACCGCGGCCCAGCTTCTTCGCCAGTGGCACGACGGTCGGACTGGTTTCGTTCGGTGATCTCCACCCGGTCGAGATGGTGAGCTGGACGGAGGCTGAGCGCTTGCTGCGTCGGTGCGGCATGTCGCTGCCGAGCGAAGCCCAGTGGGAGTATGCCTGCCGCGCCGGCTCGACGACGCCCTGGTCGTGCGAGCCTGGGCAGCTCGTCGTGTGCGCGAACCTCGCCGACCAGCACTACGGAGTTGCTGCCGTACGCACGGACGTCGAACCCTGGGACGACCTGTACGCGGGGCCGGCACCGATCGCGTCGCTTCGGCCCAACGCCTTCGGCCTCCACGACATGCACGGCAACGTGGCCGAATGGTGCAACGACGAGTCGGGCAAGCTCGGTGCCCCGCTGCGCGAACTGGACGGGCGGCGGACGTTCGGGGACGGCACCGGCATGCGGGTGGTGCGCGGCGGCTT
>CANGSN010000172.1 GCA_947455805.1 Planctomycetota bacterium | reverse complement strand
GAGCACGCTGAAGGCGCCCGAAGCCTCGATCCTGGCGTCGCGCGTCTCCCCGATCGCCTCTCCAACCTGCAGCCAGAGCTCGTCGATCTGCGCCGCGTCGAGCGGCACGCCGTCGGCGCGTCGGACCACACCGCGCAGGGACAGGCCGCGCACGAGCACGAGACGAACCTCTTCGCGGATCTGGCCGTCGACGACGGCGACGCGCTTGCTCTCTCCCTCCTCGCGGCCGGACATGCGCGCCGACAGCGCGAACCGGCCGGCGGCGAGGCCATGGATGCGGAAGCGACCGCGGCTGTCGCAGAGCACGCTCCGGCCGAGGAACTGCGTCGGCGGCTCCTTCGTCGCTCCAGCGGCCCATGCCGACACGTCGTCGTTGCTGCCGCGCACCGACACCGAGGCGCCGGCCCAGGGTTCGCCGCGTTCGTCGACGACGACGCCTTCGATGCCACCCGCGGCGCGCAGCACGACGTCGCCGACGTCGTGGCGTTCGCCCGAAGCGAGCGGACGCGGCAACAGGTAGACGCGCGCGCCGCGACCCGGCGAACGCACCAGCAGCGAGTAGTGCAGCTCGGGCCGCAGGCCGAGCGCCAGGAAGCGCCCGTCGGGCCCGACCGGCGCGCGCAGCCAGTCGTTGCCATACATGCCTGGCGCCTCTTCCATCTCGGACGACACCGCGACGTACGCGTCGACGATCGCCGTACCCGCGGCGTCGACGAGGCGCCCGGTGACTTCGCCACCGCGGCGCAAGCGCACGACGCGCTCGTCGGCGAGCGTGCCGGCGACGTTCTGCGACCAGCTGGCGTAGCCCTGGGCGTGCACGTGCAGCATCAGGAAGCCCTGATCGCGCAGACCAGCCAGCCGGAAGCGGCCCTCGCCGTCGCTGCGCACGACACGCCGGCCGACCCAGGAGTCGCTGACCTCGGCCTCGACGATCGGAATGCCGGTGGTGTCGTCGACGACCTTGCCGACGAGCGCCTGCCCGGCCGCCAGTTCGACGGTCACGTCGTGCTGGCGACCGGCCACCAGCTCGAGGTCCCGCCACGCCTCTTCGAAGTCACGGGAGCGCACCTGCACGAATACCCTCGCCGCAGGCAGGTCGGTGAAACGGAACGCGCCGCCACCGTCGGTGCGGCCGAGGCCCAGCTCGAGATCCTCGCCGCGCACGGCGACGCGCACTTCGGCGTCGACGAGCGGCTTGCCGCTCGCACGGACGACGCCGTGCAGCAAAGCACCGCGCGCCAGGGCCACGACGACGACGCTGCCACCGGTTCGCTGGAGCACGGTCGTCGTCGCGTAGCCGCCGGCGGTGACCCGCAAGCGATGCGGCCGCGCCCGCTCGACGTCGAAGCGGAACGTGCCGTCGGCGTCCGTTCGCACGCGCGCGAGCGCCGCGACCTGTTCGCCGTACTGCAGGTCGAGGTTCCAGAACTCGTCGGCGGGACGGTGCAGCAGTTCGACGGCGGCGTCGGTGATCGGCTGCGCCGTCGCGGCGTCGACGACGCGCCCCCACAGCTCGGTCGGCGTCGGTTCGGGCTCGTCGCCCTTCGTCGCCGCCGCGGCAGCCGCCGCGACCTCACGCACCGCGGGCACCGGCAAGTCCGCCTTGTCGCGCGCCCCCTCGCTCGCGACCTCGGGTCGCGACGGCTGCGCGCCGTCGGCGGACACCGGCGGCGGCGTCGCCGCTGGCGCCGCGACCACGAACCACCAGCACGCGCCCAGCACGGCCGCGGCAAGGACGCCCAACAGCACCTTCTTCATCGCCATCAGTCCTCCGAACAGAGCTACCGGCCCACCGGCCGTTGAAGTCGCCGTCGCGGCGCTGCTGGCCGCAGTCGCCGCCGCCGCGACCAGCCGTTCCTGCGCTGCAGCCAGCACGAAGTCCTTCACCGCCGCGAGCCCCTGGGCCGGCAGCGCCGTCGCCAGCAGCGCCGCGAGGCCCGCTGGCAACCAGCGCCGCAGCGCTTCGAGCCCGCGATGCAAACGCATGCGCACGGTGCCCGGCGGCAGGTCGAGCGCCTCGGCGATCTGCGCCGGCGACAGCCCATGCTGCAGCTGCAATCGCACCACCTGGCGCTGCTCGGCCGGCAGCGCGTCGACGTGCGTGCGCAGGCGGGCGATCAGCTCTTCGCGTTCGGCGAGGGCCAGCGGCCCGAGTTCGTCACTCGCACACTCGGGCAGCGGCTCGGTGCGGCGTCGACCGGCGGCCCGCTGTTGGTTGCGCACGACGTTCTGCAGCAAGCCAGCGAGCCACGGCTCGAGCCGGCGCGTCGGGTCGAACGTCGCCGCCTTGTCCATCGCCAGCAGGAACGTCTGCTGCAGCGCGTCCTCGGCGTCGGCCGGCCGCCCGGTCAGGTGCATCGCCACCGGCAGGAGCCGCGGCGCCAGCGCGTCGAACACGGCCGCCAGCGCCGGCAGGTCGCCGTGCGCGCGGAAGCGTTCGAACTGCTGCGACAGCGGATCCATGGCTGGTGCCGTTCCTTGTCGCGAGCAGGCCCCCGCGTCACCAGAACTTCGCGCGCAGCGTGCCGCCGCGAGCAGTGCGCCGTCCAGCCCCGCCGTTCACGACCTCACAGATAGGTGAACGTGCCGGTCACCTGGCAGCCGTTCGGATGCGCGACGCGCAGCACCGCCGGCCCGACCGCGCCCGGCGGCGTCGTGCCGATGATCACGCTCGCCGTCTGCGTCGTCACCGTGATCGGCACGCCGCCGATCGTCGCCTGCGTCCCGACGAGGTTCTGGCCGACGATCACCACCGTGGTGCCGCCGAGGCGCGTGCCGCTGCTCGGCGACACGCTGGTCAGCACCGGCGTCGGATTCACCGTCGTCGCCGCGGCCGCACCGCCGAGGTTCGCCAGCAGCAGCGGCGCGTTGCACGGCACGCCCGGCGGCATCACGAACGTCGCCTGCTGCGGCGACACGGGCGTCACCGGCAGCGGCTGGCCGGCGAGCGTCGCTTGCAGGCCCGCCAGCAGGTTGTTGCCGGTGATCGTCACCAGCTGCCCCGGAACCGCCGCGCGCGGCAGCACGTTCGCAATGGTCGGCGCCGGCAACGGCACGAAGCGCAGCAGCACGGCGTTGGTCGCCGCGAACGTCAACGCCGGATCGACGACCATGACGCCTTGCAGCGCCGCGTCGAACAGAGCGGGCACGCCGGGCAAGGTCAGCGACCACGGGGCGGAGGTCGCCGGCAGCAGGCCACCGAGGCCGAAGGTGTCGGCGAGCACGAACGTCGGTGCCGGCGCGAACGGTGCCGGCGTGAAGCACAACGCACCCTGGCTCGGCCCGAGCGGCAGCTCGACGCCGAGCGGCGGCGGCCCGAGGTGCAGCCACAACGCGAACAAGCCGACTGGGAACGTCGGCGACACCCCCGCCGGCGGCGCCAGCGCCAGCGTGAACGGCGTGCCGTAGCCGACCTCGACCGTGCGGTTCGCCCCGCCGCTGCCTTGCACCGTCAGCGCGTCGAGCACGCCGCCGCTGCCGTTGGCGATGGCACCCTGCCCGCACGGCCCGAACGGATCGGTGATCTGCACGACCGGCTGCGGCCAGATGCCGACGCGGCCGAACGCGTCGACGGCGGCGACGTCGAGGATCGCCTGGCCGGCGCGCGTGCCGCGCAGCGTGAACGTCCAGGTGCCGTTCGCTTGCAGCACCGGCGGCGAGATCGTCACTCCGGTCGCGGTCGAACCGGCGCGCAAGCCCACGTTCACCGTCGGCGTGCCCGCGATCGGCGCGCCGCTCGCATCGCGCAACGTGACCGTGCCGACGACTTCGTCGAGGCCGTTGCCGCGCACGCTCGTCGCACTCAGTGCCACCGTCGACTGGAAGTGGTCCGCGCGGCCGAGCTGCTGCACCTTCCACGCGTCGTAGGCCGTCTGCAGCTGCAGCACCGGATCGAGCGCGGTCGTCGGTTGGTTGGCGATGTTGAGGTCGAGCCAGTAGCCACCGGCGGCACAACCGGCGGCGGTCGTGCACGGCGCGTCGACGTCGCTCGGCCGGCTGACGACCATCATGGCGATGTGCGCCGACTTGGTGAAGCTGGCGGGCGGCGAGCCGCAGGCCGTCGGCCCCGATTGCGAGCACGAGCAGCGGCCGTCGCCGCCGAAGCTGCGCGCGGCCTGCATCGCCGCCATCAGGCGATCGCCGATCGAACCCGGCGTGTTGACGATCGCCTGTTCGGTGGCGGTCACCACCGGCGCACCGGTCAGCACGTTGCCCTGGATCGCGTAGACGAACGTGCCGGTCTGCCCGGTCAGGCCACCGGCCCACGCGAACGCCTGGCTGCCGGTGAACGTCGCCACACCGTTGGTCAGGCCGACGATGCCGTACTGCCGCCCCTGGTGGCCGGCGTCGGCGGCCGCGAGCTGCGCCAGGATCTGCTGTGCCGGCGTGCCGAGCAGCAGCGACGCGCGGATCTGTTCGCGCAGCGCCAGCGGTCCCACGAACGACTGCGCCGCCGCGACGCCGAAGCCAGGCACGACGACGATGGTGTTCGGGCGCAGGTCGAAGTTGGCGAGGCAGGTGGCGATCGCGACCGCGACCTCGCCGGTCGCGAGATTGACGATGACGATCGACCACGTGGCGCGCAGCGGCGTCGCCGACAGCAGTGCAGCGAGCAGGAAGCCGAGCAGGAAGCGGAGCATGGACATCGACGGCACCTCGGGGACGGAAGACTACTGGACCAGGATCGGACGGTCTGGCGTGGGCGCAATCGCAACTTCGCGCACGACGGTGTCACCGCGCAACAGCAACAGCATCGCCGCACGTTCGCCGACGACGAAGGTGCCGCTGCGGCCCTCGTGCAGCGGCAACGTCGAACCGGCTTCCATGCCGGCCCCGTGCATGCGCGCGATCCAGGCACCCTTGCCAGCGGCGTCGCGGCAGGCGATGCGATCGGCGAGCGTGGCGTCGGCGAGGGCCACCTCGACGGCGCAGCGCCGTTCGACCTGCACCACGACCTCGGCGCCGCGGATCGTCACTTCGTGGCGCGTCGGCAGCACCCGGTCGTCGACGACGACGAACATCGAGTCGGTCAGACGGATGCCGTCGAGCACGAAGTCGCCGGCGGCATCGGTGGTGGCGGCCGCGCCGTCGAACAGGCACACCGATTCGCGCGTGCCGGCGGGCAGCCGCGCGCGCTGGCGGAACAGCAGGAAGCGCTGCTGCAGGCGCGCTGCGGGCAACGGTTCGCCGGCGATCGACACGACGCGGCCGCGCATCGTGCGGGGACTGCCCGGCGCCAGCGCGACGTCGACGCTTGCACCGGCGACGACACCATCCTGCACGCCGAAGCGACCAGTCGCGGGATCGAACGCGCGCACGCGGTAGGGCCGCGCGGTGGCGCCGCGCAGCACGAACGTGCCGTCGGCGAGAGCCCGTACGTAGGCCCACACGGCGGACGCTTCGGGCTCCTGACGCAAACTCGTGCCGAGGCGGCGATCCGGCGTCGGCGGGCCGCGGCGCGCACGTTCGTCGGCATCCAGCGCACGCTCGAGCGGCGCACCCCCGAGGAAGAACTCGAGCTGCACCGGCGCACCCTCGAACGCACCGAGCGGCTCGGGATCGTCGATCCACACCAGCGCTCCGGGCAGCGCCCCTTCGGCGTCGACGACGCGGCCGGTGAGTTCGCCCGTCGGCGCGCCGAGCTGCAGCGTGATCGCCGCTGGCCACCGGCCGTCGATCGCCTCGAGCCGCACCGGCAGCAAGCCGGGCTTCGCCGCGACGATCGCCGGCGCGGGCCCCGCCAGCGCCGGATCGAGCCCGAAGCGGCCATCGCGGTCGCTGCGCACCGACGTGACGCCGAGCACCACCAGCGCATCCGCGGCTGGCGCGCCGTCGGCGGTGAACACGACGCCGCGCAGTTCTCGCGCCACCGGTTCGCTGGCAGGCAACCGCAGCAACAGCTCGTCGTCGTCCTGCTGCGGCAGCGGCATGCTGGCCGGCTCGCAACCGTTCGCCGTGGCCACGAGCCGCGCACCGCGCACGCCCGGCAACCCGGCGAAGTGGAAGGTTCCGTCGTCGCCGACGCGCGCGATGGCATCGCTGACGCTCGAACGATCGACGCGCACCGGCATGCGCGCCCAGAAGTCGTCGGGGAGTTCGAGCTCGACGCGCCCGCCCAGCACGGCGCCGCCGTCGCTGCGCACGACGCGGCCAGCGAGGCGACGCGTCGGCCCGACCACGACCAGCGGCGGCACGCTGGCGTCGTGGCGCCACGCACCGACCAGCAGGCACGACCAGCGCGTGTCCTGCACGACCAGGAACGCGGCCTCGGCGGCGAGTTCGGCGCGGAACGCACCGTCGGCGTCGGTGGTGGCGATGCCGGGACGCAGGTCGTCGGCCGTCGCGGTGTGTTTCGACTCGGCGAGCACGGCGGTGATCGAGACTCCAGCGACCGGACGACCATCGCCATCGCAGACGCGGCCGAAGACGACGCGGCGCACGGCAGCAGCGGGTTCCGCCGGCGGCGGCGCGGCGACAGCGCGCGTTGCTTCGCCCGCATCCATCGCTGGTGACACGGCCGGAGCCGCGGCCGCCAGCGGCCCGTTTCCTGCGGTCGTCGGCGTGATCGGCGCCGCCGGCGACGCGAACACGAACCAAGCTGCGAACAACGCGACGAGCACGCCGGCGCCCGCGAGCCCGAGCCGCAAGAATACGTTCACGGCGGCGGTGGCGCGCGGCCAGGCGAACGGCACCGCCAGCGACATCCAGCGCGCGCG
>CANGSN010000171.1 GCA_947455805.1 Planctomycetota bacterium | reverse complement strand
GTCGCTCGCCGTCGCCGGGAACACCGGATCGTTCGCGGCCGTGCTCTGGAATGCGTCGGGACCGCGCGCGTGTGCGGGCTTGTAGCTCGGGCCGATGCTGCAGCTCGCCGCCGCGGCCGCGACGAGAAGGAGGAGCGTGGGGCGGTGGGAGCTGCTGCGCTCGATGGCGGTGCGGTTCATGGGCGCTCTGGCGGGGCAGCGCGCGGCGCCGCCTGAATGGCCATCGACGAGCGGCGATGTTGCCGACCGTCGGACGTGGATGCAGCGAACGCCACCCGCGCTGGTGCTCGGGCCGGCACACGTCGGTGCGGCGGTCTCGCCGTGGGACCTGCGGCTCCGGTCGCCGTTGGATGCAGCCGATGTGCGGCCCGTGCCGCGTTTCGTCGTCCATGCACCTTCGTCCGCGTCCGCTGGCGAGCCGCCGCTGCGTGGGCTGCTGGCCGGCTTCCTGCTGCTGGTCGCGCTCGATGCGGTCGCCCGGTTGACCTACTGGGGCCGGCACCGCGTCGCCGACGGCTGGATCGGCTGGTTCGACGCGTCGGCCGAGGGATCTGTGCCGGCGCTGTTCGCGGTGGCGACGATGGCCGCGGTCGGGCTCGCCTCCTGGTGGCGCTCCGGCATCGCCGCCTCGAAGCCCTGTTGGCGGTGCTTCGGCACGCTGTTCCTCTACCTCGCCGTCGACGACCTCTTCGGCCTGCACGAACGCTTCGGCGCGCTGCTGCACCCGTCGCTCGGCGGCCACGGCGTCTACGTGTGGACGTTCACGCTGGCGCCGGCGCTGGCCTTGTTCGGGGTCGTCTGTGGTTGGCGGTTGTGGCGGCAGATGCCCGACGAACTGCAGCGCCGCCGCCTGGTGGCCGGCTTCTTGGCACTCGGTTGCGCACTGCTGTGCGAGATTGCCGAGGACTCCGCGATCGCCTCGGGCCGGCAGCTGCGCGGCGTGCCGCTGGTCGCCTACACGTCGTGGCTCGAGGAGTCGCTCGAGCTGCTCGGGCCGCTGCTGCTGCTGGCGGCGGTGTGGGCTGGGGCGCCGTCGGTGCAGCGGCAGGCGCGGCACGAAGGCGGAGCGGTCTCGGTGCGCTTCCTCGGCGCCGGCCGCTGACTGCCGAACTCACGCGCTGGCGCCGATCGCTTCGTAGACCGTCGTGCGCTGCACCGGCTCGTAGCCCGCTTCGTGGATCAGAGTGCGCTGCAGCGCTGCTCGGATTGCTGAGGTGACGTGATTCCCCCTTGGTGCGAACTGGTCACCGTCGCTACATGTGGAAGGGTCTCTCCGAGCCTCTTCATGACCGACCGACTCTCGATCAAGAACTTCGCTCAGATCGGCTCCGTCGATCTGGAGTTCGCCGACCTGACAGTCCTCGTCGGCGCCCAGGGGACGGGCAAGAGCCTGGCGTTGCAGTGGCTGAAGATCGCCCTCGATGGTCCCCTTGCCATTCAGACCTTGGCTGACGCTGGCAACCTCGCGAGCGGAGATTGGTCGGAGCTGCTGTTCGGTCGCGGCATGGTCCGTTCGCCCAAGACGCGTGTCGCTTGGAATGGCGATGCCGTGCAAACGTCTTGGCCGATCTGGCGAACCAAGCGGCGCGAGCGTCTCTACTTCATTCCGGCGCACCGATCCCTGCTCGTCGACCAGGGATGGCCACTTCCGCTCGAGAAGTTCGATTGGCGCACGCCGTTCGTCGCGAGACGCTTCAGCCACAGCCTGTTCGAGCTCTTCCGCGACAGCGAGCGCGGTCCTCTGTTCCCGGGGCCCCGTCGGCTGAGCCCGCTGCTTCGGCAATCGATCGACGATGCGGTCTTCCATGGTGGATCGGTGCGCATTGGCGAAGAACGTTCGCAGCGCTTGCTGCAGCTGACGCACGGCAAGGCCGTCTTGCCCTTCATGGTCTGGACGTCGGGTCAACGCGAGTTCGCGCCTCTCCTGATGGGGCTCTATCAACTCGTTCCCGAAGGCCGGCAGGCGAGGGTCGAGAGCGTCGATTGGGTCGTCATCGAGGAGCCGGAGATGGGGCTCCATCCGCAAGCGATCTCGGTCGTCATGTTGCTGGTGCTGGACCTGATGCGCCGCGGCTATCGGGTTGTGTTGTCCACGCACTCACCTCACCTGCTGACGGCCGTCTGGATGCTGCAAAGGCTGAAGGACTTCCGCGCTCGCTGGCAGCTGGTCTGCGATGGGTTCGGGATTGCGTCGAGGCGCGACGCGAAGGCGCTCGCGGAGGTGGCTTTGGCCAAGAGCTATCGCGTGCACTTGCTCGAGTTCGGCAAGGGCGACAAGGTCTTCGCCAAGGACATCTCCGGTTTGAATCCAGGCGCGGAGGACGACGCCGAGTCGGGTTGGGGTGGGCTCACGGGATTCAGTTCCAAGTTCGGTGAAGCTGTTCGCAAGGCCGCCAACGAGGTGGACTCGTGAACGGGCGTGGCCGCAGGGGAAGGCTGCGCGGGATCCCGGGCCCACTTCGTGCCGCCATCAAGGAGCAGTCTTCGCTGCGCCAGCTGGTGAAGGCGGGGGTCGCAGCCTTGGCGAAGCCTCACCGAGGCCTGATGGACGATGCCGTCAAGGTCGACGTGGCCGACAGCTTGGATCTGGATGCTGCACTCGAGGCGATGCATCCCCAAGAACACCGCTGGGACTACTTGGTGGGTCTGGAGACGACCGGGAAGGTCGTTGCCATCGAGTCGCACACGGCCACCGACAAGCAGGTGTCCGTGGTCATCAAGAAACGTGCTGCTGCAAAGCGGCAGCTCCGTGCCCACCTTCGCGACGGCGTGGAACCGCAAGCGTGGATCTGGGTGACCGAGGGCCAGGTCGGGTTTGCTCAGACCGAGAGGGCGGTCCTCCAGCTCGCCCAGGCGGGCATCACGTTCGCCAATCGCAAGATCCTGGCGAAGCACCTACCCGAGTCCTGACCACCCGAACTCACGCGCCGGCGGCGATCTCCTCGTAGACCGTCGTGCGCTGCACCGGCTCGTAGCCCGCCTCGTGGATCAGATGCGCGATCTGCTGCGGGTTCAGCGCCTGCGGCTCGGTCGTGCCCGCGTCGTGCGTGATCTTCTCCTCGGTCACGGTGCCGTCGATGTCGTTCGCACCGAAGCTCAGCGCCGTCTGCGCCGACTCCTGGGTCAGCATGATCCAGTAGGCCTTCACGTGCGGGAAGTTGTCGAGCATCAGGCGGCCGACGGCGATCGAGCGCTGGTCGAGGTGGCCCGTCGTCACGTGGCCGAAGTTGGCGAGGTCGGTGTGGTAGGGCCAGAACGCCAGCGGGATGTAGGCCATGAAGCCGCCGCACTCGTCCTGCAGTTCGCGCAGCTTGATCAGGTGCGTGACGCGTTCGTCGGTGCGCTCGATGTGGCCGTAGAGCATCGTCGCGTTCATCTTGAAGCCGGCCTTCTGCACCTTGCGCGCGGTGTCGAGCCAGCCCTGCGGGCCCTGCTTCTCGCGGAACACCGCCTTGTGCACGCGGTCGACGAGCACCTCGGCGCCGCCGCCCGGGCAGCTGCCGAGGCCCGCTTCGCGCAGGTCGGCGAACACCTCGTCCTCGCTCTTGCCCGAGATCTTCAGCATGTGGTCGATCTCGACCATCGTGAACGCCTTCACGTGGATGTCCGGCCGCGCCCGCTTCGCCGCGCGCACCACGTCGAGGTAGTACTCGTACGGCATCGTCGGGTGGATGCCGGCGACCATGTGCACCTCGGTGACCGGTCGGTGCAGCTGCTCGCGCACCTTCTCCTCGACGATCGACGGCGTCATCAGGTAGGCGCGCTCCTCGCCTTCCTTCGCCGCGAACGCACAGAACTTGCACGAGTAGATGCAGATGTTCGTGTAGTTGACGTGCTGGTTGATGTTGAAGTAGGTCTTCTTGCCGTGCATGCGCGTGCGCACGCGGTGGGCCATCAACCCGACGGCCGCGAGGTGCGGCGTCTCGTAGAGCCGCACGCCGTCGTCGAACGACAGGCGCTCGCCATTGCGGACCTTCGCATCGATGTCGCCGAGCCCGGCGCGCTCGATCAACTTCGTGGCCAGGGACTCGTCGAGGTGGGCGTAGCTGTGGAGGTTCATCGCGGGGCGGGAAGGCTAGGACGCGAAAGGGCGGTGGTGAAGGGCAACGGGCGCAGCCTGGGCCGAATTGCCACTTGGCGGGTCCGGCGGCAGTCTCCGGCCGTCACTTGAACGTCTTGTTGAACTCCAGCCACTTCTCGTTGATCGCCCGCCAAGTGTCCGGCTGCAGCGGCACCGCGACGTCGTTGGTGGCGACCAGCATGGCGTCGCGCCACTTGTAGAACCGGCCGTTGCGCTCCTTCCGCGCCGCCTCGCCGATGCCCACCAGCGACACGTCCGCGGTCGGATCGGCGCCGACCTTCCAATACGCGGCACCGAGCGCCTTCACGTAGTCGGCGACCAGCGTCGGCTTCTGGAACGCCGCCTGGCCGTCGTGCAGCAGGAACCAGCGCATCAGGCGCGAGCACTCCGGCGTGTAGCCCCAGACCTTCTCGTCGGTGCCGTCGGTCGGGCTCGGCTGCATGTGCTCCTGCATCAGGTCCCACAGCGCCGGCATCGCCTGGTCCTTCTGGCGGTAGTAGTCGATGCGGCCCTTCTCGACGTCGCCGGCGAAGAACTCGAGCTTCTTGCCGTCGAGCTTCGTGCTGCGCAGGAACTCCCAGCAGCCGTTGTCGAACCAGCGCGGCATCGCCGGCAGCACGCCGGCGTCGACGTCGTCGAACAGGTTCCACAGCACCGCGCGCAGCGTCTGGCCCCAGCCGGTCGAGCCGCCGTTGTCGCGGTCGTTGACCAGCAGCAGCTCGCGGCGGTCCTGTTCGTATTCGCGCGTGTTGAGGCGCGTCGCCAGGTAGGCGTTGTATTGGATCGTGTTGTCGAACACGCGGATCACCGCCGGCAGCGGCTCGCCCTTCGCCAGCTCGGGCAGCTTCTTCGCCAGCCACTCGCGCGCCGTCTCCGCGGCGGCGGTCGCCTTCTTGGTGTAGGCCGGATCGGCGACGCTGAGCACCGTCCAGTGCTTGTGCTTCGACACCTTGTAGCCCGTCTCCGGCGCCTTCGCGGCGGCGGCGACAACCTGCTCGGCGAACGCGCGGTGGGCGGCGGTGCGCGCGGCGGCGTCCTTCTTCGCCCACTCGGCGTCGGTGCGCCACGGTGGCGAGAGGCGCGGCGTCGCGGCGAAGTTCACCGGCTCGATCGAAGCGAACACCGCGTCGATCTCCTTCTTCAGCTTGTCGGCGTGGTTGGCGAGCACCTCGATGCAGATCGCGGCCTCGCCGTCGGGCAGCGGCATCGTCTGGCCGATCAGCACGTGGTCGACGGCGAAGTCGCTGCCGGTGATGCGCTGCCCATCGACGCCGCCGGCCTTCTGCACCGCCTTGTCGACGTTCTTGGCGCCGAGCCCGCGCACCGCGAAGTCCTCGAGGCTGCGGAACGGCGTCGTGCGCGGCAGGCCGTCGACGGTGTCCTTGCTGCTGTCGCCGCCCTTGGCGAAGTACATGACGCGCAGCACCGGCGTGTGCGTGCCCTCCTTCTTGCTCGCCAGCGCGTTCGGGCCGGCGAACAGGCGCACGGTGGCAGAGCGATCGCAGTCGGCCGGCAGCTCGGTCCAACCCTTCGGCGGCTGGAACGCGAGGCCGGCGCGCGGTTCGGGCAGCGGCTTCTGGGCGGCGAGCGGCGCTGCGAGGGCGAGGAACGGCAGGACGAGGGTGCTCGAGACGAAGCGCATGGCGCGGCGATCATGCCGGCGCGGGCTGGCGCGGCAAAGACGGAGGCGGAACGGCGTCATCAAGGTCGCAAGCGCCCCGAAATACCCTGCGTCCCGGCGGCATCGACCGGCGAACATGCCGCGATGCCGTCGGGGTCCGTCGTCAGTCTGCGCAACGTCCACAAGTCGGTGCACGAAGGTCGCGGTACGCGCCGTGTGCTCGCCGGCGTCGACCTCGACGTGGCGCCCGGCGAGGCGGTCGCCGTGCTCGGCCGCAGCGGGTCCGGCAAGTCGACGCTGCTCAACCTGATCGCCGGCATCGACGACGTCGACGACGGCAGCGTGCTCACCTGCGGCGTCGACGTGGTGCAAGCCGACGAACGGCAGCGCGCGCGCCTGCGCAGCGAACGGCTCGGCTTCGTGTTCCAGGCGTTCCACCTGCTGCCGACGTTGACCGTCGCCGAGAACGTGGCCCTGCCGCTCGAGCTGGCCGGGGTCGCGCGCAGCGTCGCCGAGCCGCGCGTGCGCGAACTGCTGGCGCGCGTCGGCCTCGCCGATCGGGCAGCGGCGTGGCCCGACGTGCTGTCGGGCGGCGAACAGCAGCGCGTCGCGGTGGCGCGGGCGCTGGCGACGCAGCCGCAGCTGCTGCTGTGCGACGAGCCGACCGGCAACCTCGACGACGCGGCGTCGACGATGGTGCTCGACCTGCTGCACGAACTGCGGCGTGCGCACGGGGCGGCGCTGGTCGTCGTCACCCACAGTGCCTCGACCGCAGCCAGCTGCGATCGCCAGCTGCAGCTTGACGGCGGCGTGCTGCACGGACTCGTGGCGAAGGGTTCCTGAGCATGCGCCTGCTGTTGCGCTTCGGCCTGCGCCACCATCGGCGCCATCCGCTGCAGACGCTGCTGACGTTGCTCGGCATCGCCGCGGGCGTCGCGCTGCTGGTCGCGATGCAGACCGCGCAGCGCACCGCCGAGCGCGCGTTCGACCAGGCGCTGGCGACCGTCGCCGGCAACGCCACGCACACGGTGACCGCCGGCCCCGATGGCCT
>CANGSN010000170.1 GCA_947455805.1 Planctomycetota bacterium | reverse complement strand
GCCCGCCGGCACCCGCTTCTATCACGGCGCCGACGGCCTGCTGGCGGCGCTCGCGGCGAGCGCGCCCGACACCGTGCTGAACGCGATCACCGGCGCCGCCGGCCTCGCCGCGTCGGAGTGGACGCTGCGCACCGGACGCACGCTGGCGCTCGCCAACAAGGAGTCGCTGGTCGTCGCCGGCGAGTACCTGATGCCGCTGGCAGAGCGCAGCGGGGCGTCGATCCTGCCGGTCGACAGCGAGCACTGCGCGATCCACCAGTGCCTGAAGGGCGAAGCGAGCAAGGCCGTGCGCCGCATCTGGCTGACCGGCTCCGGCGGCCCGTTCCGCATGCGCGCGCTCGACACGTTCGCGACGATCACGCCGGCGGAAGCGCTGAAGCACCCGACCTGGACGATGGGCCCGCGCATCACCATCGGCAGCGCCACGATGATGAACAAGGCGTTCGAAGTGCTCGAGGCGCACTGGCTGTTCGGCCTGCCAGCAGAGCGCATCGAGGTCGTGCTGCACCCGCAGAGCATCGTGCACTCGATGGTCGAGTTCGTCGACGGCTCGATCCTGGCGCAGTGCGGCGTGCCCGACATGCGCGTGCCCATCCTCTACTGCCTCGGCCACCCTGAGCGCCTGCCGTTCGGCTTCCAGCCGTTCGATCCGCTGCGCTGGCGCAGCCTCGAGTTCGCGCCGTTCGAGCCCGCGCGTTATCCGGCCGTGGGCCTCGCCTACGAGGCGATGCGCGACGGTGGCGACAGCGGCGCCCGGCTGAACGCCGCCGACGAAGTGGCGACCGCTGCATTCCTCGCCGGCCGCATCCCGTTCCCCGCGATCACCGCACTGGTCGCCGACGTGCTGCGCGAACGGCGACCGCGGCCGATCCGCTCGCTTTCCGACGTGCTGGCGGCCGATGCGGAGGCCAGGCGCAGCGCCGAGCAGCGGATCGCGGCTGCGTCGTCCCCCACCCCAACCCGCGAGCGCTCGCTCTGATGTTCGGCAACATCCTGCTCACCGCGGTCGGCATCGGCCTACTGATCTTCGTGCACGAGCTCGGCCACTTCCTCGCCGCCCGGCTCGCCGGCGTGCGCGTCGAGGTGTTCTCGCTCGGCTTCGGCTCGCGCCTGTGCGGGTTCGTCTGGCGCGGCACCGACTTCCGCCTGTCCCTGGTGCCGTTCGGCGGCTACGTGATGGTCGCCGGGCAGGACCCGAACGACGACCGCTACCCGCCCGAGGAATGCCTGTGGTCGAAGTCGGTGGGCCAGCGCGCGCTGTTCTGGTCGGGCGGCGTGCTGATGAACGCGCTGACCGCGCTGATCCTGTTCCCGATCGTGTTCTCGGTCGGCGTCGATTTCGCGGCGCCGGTGGTCGGCGGGGTCGAGCGCGGCAGCCCGGCCTGGGAGGCCGGCTTGCAGGCCGAAGACCGCGTCGTGCGCGTCGCCGACAAACCGGTGCACTCGTTCGACCAGGTGCGCATGCAGGTGGCCCTCGCCGGCAATCGGCCGATCCCGCTGCTGCTGCGCCGCCCGGACGGCAGCGAACGCACCGTCAGCGTCAAGCCGCGCTGGAACGCCAATGAAGGCCTGTGGGGCCTCGGCCTGCGCGTGGCGATCGATCCGCAGAAGCCGCCGACGGTCCAGCTGCTCGGGGACTGCCCCCTGGCCACCGCCGGCGTGCGTTCCGAGGACGAGATCCTGGCGATCGACGGCAAGCCGGTCGACGCCTCGACGGCACTCGAACGCCTGCTGACGTCCGGTCCGGAGCTGGCCCTGCGCATCCGGCGCGGCACCACCGAACTCGACGTCCGCTACCAGCCGGCCACCGGCAAGGCGCCCCGCATCGGTGTGGCGCCGGCCGAGACCGTCGTCGCCGGCGTTCGCAGGGGGGTGCCGCTGCTCGAACGCCTCGACCTGCGCCGCGACGACCTCGTGCTCCAGGTCGACGGCAAGGTCTTCGCGGGCGGCCCAATGCCGATCGGCGACGGCGACCAGCTCCGCATCCTGGTCGCGCGCGACGGCCGCACGCAACTGCTGCAGACCGACTGCACGGCCGCCGAGCGCCAAAGCCTGCGCGACGACGTCGTGCTGAAGGCCGGCAGCGCGCTCACGCTGGTGCCGACCGACGGCTCTGCGGCCCAAGCCGCCGGCATGCAGCCGGGCGACCTGCTGGTCGCCGTCGACGGCGCCGCTTGCGCTTCGTTCGACGATCTGCGCGAACGGGTCGAGAAGTCGGCAGGCCGGCCGCTGCGCCTCTCGATGCAGCGCGCGATCGCCGCGGGCGACGACCTGTTCGACCCCACCACCGAGGATCTGCGGCGTCCGCAAACCGTCGAACTGACGATCACGCCTGTGGTCCAAGACGTTCCGGACCCGATGGTGCGAGTGTTCGCCACCGAACGCAGCGAACTCGTGCAGGCGACTTCGTTCGGCAACGCGCTGCAGCTCGGCACCGCGCAGTCGCTCGACCTGGTCAAGCAGATCTACCTGACCCTGAAGCGCATGCTGACCGGCGACGTCGGCGCCAAGAACCTCGGCGGCATCATCCGCATCAGCCAGGTCGGCTACCAGGCGGCAAAGCGCGGCATGGCGTGGTTCGTGTTCCTGCTGGCGATGCTCAGTGTCAACCTCGCCTTCGTCAACCTGCTGCCGGTGCCGGTGCTCGACGGCGGCCATCTGCTGTTCCTGCTGATCGAGAAGGTCAAGGGCTCGCCGGTCAATGCGCGGGTGCTCGGCTACAGCCAGGTGTTGGGACTCGTGTTCGTGCTGCTGCTCGTGCTGCTGGTCACGTTCAACGACATCGTGCAGCTGTTCTGAACCTCGGGACGACGCGACGTCGCGGTTGTGGGCTGCGGCCTGCACCGCTCTGATCCGCGCGTGGTCTCCTTGCTGCCGATCCTGCGTCTGCTCCGCGTGGGCACGCTGTTCTCGCCCGCCGCCGACGTCGTCGCCTCGGCGGCGATCCTCGGGCTGCCATGGAGCGGCGACGTGGTGCGCGCCATCGCCGCCAGCGTGCTGCTCTACGCCGCCGGCATGGTCTGGAACGACATCGCCGACCGCCGCCTCGACGCGGTGCAGCGTCCCGAACGGCCGCTGCCGCGCGGCGACGTGACCCTTCCGTTCGCCCTGACACTCGGCACCGCACTGCTCGCCGGCGGGCTGCTGCTGTCGCCGTGCCGCGCCCACCACGGACTGATCGCGGCCTTGGTGCTCGCCTACGACTTCGGCAGCAAGCACATCGAGTGGCTCGGGGCTTTGGTCATGGGCTCGCTGCGCGCCCTGAACCTCGCCACCGGCATCGCCCTCGCGCAGGAACTCGGCCCCGTCGACGCCGAACGTGCCCGGCTGTGCTGGGTCGCCGCCAGCTGTTACGGCGTCTACATCCTCGGCGTGACCGTGCTCGGCATCTTCGAGGACCTCGACAAGCCGAAAGCGCGCGCGGTGTCGGCGGTGCAGACAGCGCCGCCGCTTGCGGCCCTGAGCGGCTTGTGGACCGTGCAAGGCGGCTTCTGGCCGGTACCGGCGATCGCGGCACTGCCGATCCTGCTGTTCTTGCGCCGCAACACCCGCATGCGCGCCTGGCCGAAGGCGGAGATCCGCCGCTCGATGACGCTCCTGCTGCTCGGCACGATGCTCTACACGGCGCTGCTGGCGGCGGCATCCGGGCACTGGCTCGAAGCCGCGGCGATCGCCGCGTTGATCGCGCCGGCGCGCTGGATCGCGCGCCGCATCGCGTTGACATGAACCTCTCCCGCTCGCGCATGCGGGCAAGCGTCCGACCGCGAGCGAGCGTCAGCCCTTCTTGCCGTGCCCCACGGCCGCGAGGCGCGCATCCCACGCCGCCCGTGCTTCGTCTCGCGACATCACACCCTGCCGCACCAACGCCTTCAGCGCCCCCTTGAAGCGTTCCAGCTCGGCCGCCGGATCGCTGGCATCGGCCTCGCCAGTGGTCTGGCTGGACTCGATCGCATGCGGCGCAGCCTTCGGCCCACCGCCGATCGGCGTCGCCGCGCGGGCCATCGTCGTGCGCGTCACCGGCGCGGGCGACGGCGGCAGTTGCGGCTTCGCGCTGGCGCCCGCGGTCGCCGGCGCCGGCACCTCCGCCACGACCTCGCTGGTCCCTTCCTCGGCGCGACCGTCCGCACTGCCATCCTCGTTCACCGCCGCGACCAGGTGCTGGTCGATCGGAACCGCCAACGGCGGACCGTCCGTGCAGCTCTCGCCGACCTGCGTGCGGAACTCGCGACGAACTTCGTCGACGTCGGTCGCGAACGGGTTCTGGCCGATGTGCTTGTCGGCGACCTCGGCCGTGCCCGACCAGCGGAACTCGTCGAGGCTGTTGCCTTCGAGGTTGCCGATCTTCGGCTCCATCTGCGTCTCGGCCACGCCGCCGCGTTTGACCTGCAGCACGGCGAGGACGAAGTTGTTCATGCGCGTCAGTGCGTCGATCAGGAACGACTCCATCTCCTGTTCGACCCGTTGGCCCGCCTCCTGCTGGGCGTCGCGCGCGACCTTCTCGACGATCGCGGCGGCCTGCCGCGTCGCCGTGGCGAAGAACTCGTGCACCTCGCGCGTCAGCAGCTGGTCGCGGATCTCCCTGGCCTCGACCTGCTCCAGCTCGCGCAGGGCACTGTTCTCGTAACCGAGCGCGGTGGGCTGCGGACCGACCTTCGCGCGCATGCGCTTGCGCTCGCGACGATAGTCCTCGAAGCCCTGGTCGCTGTAGTTGCGGACGCTCATGTCTCCTCCGTGGCCGGACGCGGAGCGCCGAACCACCGGACGCTTATCGGGCCCCGGTGTCGGGCGCTTGACGCGTCTCTGCGACCAAATCCCGCAGCAGTGACAGAGCTTCGCCACGGTCCGGTGCCGTCGGCAGTTCGTCGATGCGGGCGACGGCGGCGGCAAGCAGGCGGCCTACCTCCGGCCCGGGCGGCACGCCGAGTGCGAGCACGTCGCGGCCCTGCAGCAGCACCGGTCGTTCCGGCGGCAGCGCCGCCAGCGCCTGCTCGGCGAAGCGGTGGATCGACAGGTCGCCGTGGCTGCCAAGGCAGTCGGCGCGGTGGAACGCGAGGTGCCGGCGGAATCCCGGCGAACGCAGCCAGCGCTCGGCTTTGACCGGCCGCATGCCCGGCAACGCCGCGAAGTGGATGTGACGGCGGCAGACGTCGACGACTTCTTCGCGCACGGCGCTTCTGGCGTGCAGGCGCTGCAGGATCGACTCCGCCATCGTCGCCGACAGGCTGTCGTGGCCGTCGAAGCGGATGCGGTCTTCGGCCTGCCGCCACGTCGGCGGCTTGCCGACGTCGTGCAGCACCGCCGACCACGCCAGCACCTCGTCGCCTTCCGGCACGTGGTCGAGCACCATGCAGACGTGGGTCAGCACGTCGCCTTCGGGGTGGTACTCGGGCGGCTGGGTGACCCCGTCCATCGCGGCCACCTCGGGCAGCAGCACCCGTGCTAGCCCGGTTTCGACCAGCAGACGCAACGCCCGCCCGCGCCCATGGCGCGTGAACGCCGAGGTCAACTCTGCATAGACGCGCTCGGCGGACAGCGTCGCCGCGAGCTCCGCTTGTTCGCGCAGCGCCAGCGCTGTGCTCGGCGCGAACGTCAACCCACAGCGTGCGGCGAAGCGCACCGCGCGCAGCAACCGCAGCGCATCCTCGCGGAAGCGCTGCGCCGGCTCGCCGATCACCCGCAACACGCGCGCCGACAGGTCGGCGAGCCCCGACACCGGATCGAACACGCGCCCGTCGGCGAGGTATACGTAGAGCGCGTTGACGGTGAAGTCGCGCCGCCGGGCATCGAGCCCGGGATCGGTGACGAACTCGACGCGGTCCGGATGACGGTGGTCGCTGCTGCCGGCCTCGCGGCGCAGCGTCGTCACCACCACCTCGCCCACCTCGGTCGCCACGCGGCAGGCCCCATAACGGCGATCGGCGCCGTTGGCCTGCGGCAACGCCGCGAGCACGGCATCGGGCACGAGGTCGGTCGCCAGATCGAAGTCGAGCACCGGCTGGCCGAGCAGCAGGTCGCGCACCGGCCCACCGACGAGCCAGCAACGGCCGCCGGCCCGGCCGAGCGACGCGGCGATGGCGCGTACCGACTGCGGCAGCGCGGCGAGATCGATCCTGGCGTCGTCCATCGGCGCGAACGATACTACGCCGATGCAGTCGCCGCGGCGCTGGCGCGCCCTCGATCCAGCCAACCTCTACGTGGCCGTGGGCCTCTTGCTGCTGCTCGGCAGCTTGTGGGTGCCGTGGTTGACCGCGCAGCGGACCGCGCGCGTCGAACGCCGCGCCGACGAACTGGCCGAGCTGCTGCTCGAGGTCGCTGCACCGTTCGCCCCGCCGGTCGATCCGCAGCTGCGCGAGTATCTGCTGGCCCGGCTGCTGCTGCTGGCGAGCTGCCGCGGCGTGCTGGTCGGCGACCTCGAGGAAGTCGATCCGCCGAGCCCGGGCGCTTCGTGGACGCTGCAGAACAAGCACTACCTCTTCTCGCTGCAACCGTCGCCGCCGGAGCCGAACCTGCTGGTCGGCCGCGACACCGTGCCGGCCTTCGAAGTCGTCGCCTGGCCACGCGAGCCGATCGGCCCCGGCCACTGCGCGTTCTTCCATCCCGCGGGCGCGCCGCGAGCGTTCACGCGCAACCTCGCCGCCGACTACCACGGCCTCGAACACCCGCCGAAGCCAGGCTCCAGCCATCGGCTCGCCCGCAGCATCGACCACCCCGCCGCCTACCGCGGCGCCGACGACGAGCGCTGGCTCGTGTATTAGCCCGTTCGGCCGGCTCGACGAGCACGCTGCCTAGGTGACGCCGCAGCGGGGCTGGATGCGTCGACCTCGCGGACG
>CANGSN010000169.1 GCA_947455805.1 Planctomycetota bacterium | reverse complement strand
TGGCGACGGCGGCGAGCAGCCAGGCGGCGAGCAGCGTGCGGACCGTCCCGCGCGGTGGAGTGCGCATGCCGCAGTGTTACCCGATCGCCGTCGCCGGCCGGAAGGGCAGGGCGTTGACCGGCCGCGGCGGCGTGATACTTTGCGATGTAAAGCGAGGTGCGCGATGCAGGTGATGCGAGCGGACGAACTGGGCATGTGTTTTGGAGTGCGCGACGCGCTGGCGGCGTTGGCGCAGGTCGACGATCCGGCGGCGGTGACGATCCACGGCGAGCTGGTGCACAACCCGGAGGTGCTGGGCTGGCTGCACCGCCGCGGCTTTCCGCAGTCGCCGGAACACGCGCGCGCGGTGCCGGCGACGCCGTTCGTGATGGTCACCGCGCACGGCATCAGCGAGCGCGAACGGCAGCGGCTGCAGCAGGCGGGCAAGCAGTTGCTCGACACCACCTGCCCGCTGGTGAAGAAGGCGCACGCGGCCGCGCAGCAGCTGCAGCAGGACGGCCGCCGCGTCGTCGTGCTCGGCAAGCCGGGGCACGTCGAGGTACGCGGTCTGGTCGAGGACCTGCGCGAGCCGCTGGTCCTAGCCGGCCTCGCTGACGTCGTCACGTGGCCGGACGCGCGCCTTGGCGTGGTGGCGCAGACGACGACGCCGGTCGACCTCGTCGAACGACTGCTGGCGGCGATCCGCGCCGCCAATCCGCACGCCGACGTGGCGTATGTCGACACCGTCTGCGCGCCGACCAAGGCCCGCATCCAAGCCCTCGAGCGCCTGCTGCCGCAGGTCGACGCGCTGGTCGTCGTCGGCGGCCGCGACAGCAACAACACGCGCCAGCTGGTGGCTCGCGGCGAAGCGGCCGGTGTGCGCACGTGCCACGTCGCGCACGTGCGCGAACTCGACGCCGTGTGGTTCGCTGGCGTGAAGGTGGTGGGGCTCACCGCCGGCACGTCGACGTTGCCGCGCACGGTCGACGAAGTGCACGGCTTCCTGCTGCGCCTCGCGGCGGCGGGCGCCGGCGCTGCCGATGGCGATGGCGATGGCGGCTGCGGCGGCCAACGGGACGGCGCGGGTGAACGGCGACCAGCCTGAGCGCTCGGCGGCGGCGCGCGTCTATGCTGCAATGCGCATGTCCTCGCCTGCATCGCCTGCGTCCGCGTCTGCACCCGTGCCGTCGTCCAAGGCGCAGCACGTCACCCGCTGCCTCGTCGCCGGCATCGTCGCGCTGCTGCCGCTCGGCGGCGTGGTGTTCGCGATCGTCAGCCTGGAAGGCGTGCTGACCGGGCCCTGGCGCGACAAGGTGGGGTGGTACTTCCCCGGCCTCGGCCTGTTGCTGGCGCTGGTCGTCGTCTACCTGATCGGCTTGTTCGTGACGACGTTCGTCGGCCGCTGGCTGTGGCGGTGGGCCGACCGTCTGCTCGAACGCACGCCGCTGCTCGGCACGCTCTACCAGTCGCTGAAGGAGGTGCTCGGCTACGACAGCACGCGCGAACGCTTCTTCCGCGGCGTCGTCGCGGTGCCGTCGGACCAGGGGCACGAGATCGGCTTCGTCACCGGCGAGGCGGCCGGGCCGGACGGCAAGCCGAACCTGTTGGTGTTCGTGCCGAGCGTACCGAACCCGACCAACGGGCGGCTGCTGCTGGTCGAGCGGGCCCGCGTCGTCGAGCTCGACGTGCGCACCCCGGACGCGCTGCGCGCCCTGGTGTCGATGGGCAAGACGCCGCTGCGACCGTGAGCTCCGGATGGCCGCCGCGGCGCATCCACCAGCTTGTTGCATTCGAAGCGAGCGCTGCCGATCCTTCGGCGCACTCATGACCTGGCTCTGTGACTTCTGGCGGTCGTCGATCGGCGGCAAGGTGACGATGGCCGTCACCGGCCTGCTGCTGTTCGGGTTCGTCGTCGCGCACCTGCTCGGCAACCTCAAGTTGCTGGCGGGACCCGACTCCATCAACGCCTACGCCAAGATGCTGCACGACCTCGGCCCGCTGCTGTGGGTCGCGCGCATCGGGCTGCTGGTGATCTTCGTGCTGCACGTCGTCACCGCGATCCGGTTGTCGTCGGCCAACAAGGCGGCGCGGCCGGTGCGCTACAGCAAGGAAGCGACCATGCAGGCGACGTTGGCGTCGCGTTCGATGGTGCTGAGCGGGCTCACCGTGCTGGTGTTCCTGATCTACCACCTGCTGCATTTCACGCTCGGCGTGACCAACCCCGAGCACTTCCAGAAGAAGGCCGCCGGTGCGCAGGGCTTCGACGTCTACGCGATGGTCACGGCGTCGTTCGCCAACCCGGCGATCGCGCTCACCTACGTCGCCGCCCAGGTCGTGCTGTTCTTCCACCTGAGCCACGGCATGCAGAGCCTGGCGCACACGCTCGGCCTGCACCACGCCCGCTACACCCCGATGATCAAGAAGCTGTCGTTCCTGCTCGCACTGCTGATCGCCGGCGGCAACGCATTCCTCGCGCTGTCGGTGCTGACCGGCATCGTCAAGGGGGCCGCATGAAGCTCGATTCGAAGATCCCCGACGGTGCGATCCACGAGAAGTGGAGCAACCGCAAGTTCGAGCTGAAGCTCGTCAACCCGGCCAACAAGCGCAAGTACAAGGTGCTGGTGGTCGGCTCCGGCCTCGCCGGCTCGTCGGCCGCGGCCTCGCTGGCCGAACTCGGCTACCAGGTCGAGTGCTTCTGCTTCCAGGACAGCCCGCGCCGCGCCCACAGCATCGCCGCGCAAGGTGGCATCAACGCCGCCAAGAACTACCGCAACGACGGCGACTCGGTGTACCGGCTGTTCTACGACACCGTGAAGGGCGGCGACTTCCGCGCCCGCGAGGCCAACGTGCATCGCCTCGCCGAGCTGTCGGTGAACATCATCGATCAGGCGGTTGCGCAGGGCGTGCCGTTCGCGCGCGAGTATTCGGGCCTGCTCGACAACCGCAGCTTCGGCGGCGCCCAGGTCTCGCGCACGTTCTACGCGCGCGGCCAGACCGGCCAGCAGCTGCTGCTCGGCGCCTACTCGGCGCTGTCGCGGCAGATCGGGCTGAAGCAGGTCAAGATGTTCCCGCGCACCGAGATGCTCGACCTGGTCGTCGTCGACGGCCACGCCAAGGGCATCGTCGTGCGCGACCTGGTCACCGGCGAGATCCGCACGCACGCCGGCGACGCCGTCGTGCTGGCGACCGGCGGCTACGGCACGGTGTTCTACCTGTCGACCAACGCGATGAACTGCAACGTCACGGCGACGTGGCGTTCGCACAAGCGCGGGGCCGGCTTCGCCAACCCGTGCTACACGCAGATCCACCCGACCTGCATCCCGGTCAGCGGCGACCACCAGAGCAAGCTGACGCTGATGTCGGAGTCGCTGCGCAACGACGGCCGCATTTGGGTGCCGACCAAGAAGGGCGACAAGCGGAAGGCCGCCGAGATCCCGGACAACGAGCGCGACTACTACCTCGAGCGCAAGTATCCGAGCTTCGGCAACCTCGCCCCGCGCGACATCGCGTCACGAGCGGCCATGCAGGTCTGCGACGAGGGCCGCGGCGTCGGCGACACCGGCCTCGGCGTCTACCTCGACTTCCGCGACAGCATCCAGCGCCTGGGCAAGGACGCGATCGCCGCGAAGTACGGCAACCTGTTCCACATGTACGCCAAGATCACGGCCGAGGACCCGTACTCGCAGCCGATGCGCATCTTCCCGGCGGTGCACTACACGATGGGCGGGCTGTGGGTCGACTACGACCTGCAGTCGACGATCCCGGGCCTGTTCGTCTGCGGCGAAGCCAACTTCAGCGACCACGGCGCCAACCGCCTCGGCGCCTCGGCGCTGATGCAGGGCCTGGCCGACGGCTACTTCGTGATCCCGTACACGATCGGCGGCTACCTCGCCGGCCAGAAGCCCGGTGCGGTGCCGCAAAGCCACCCCGAGTTCGGCAAGGCCACCGCGGCGGTGCAGGAGATGACCAAGCGCCTGCTCGGCATCCAGGGCAAGCGCAGCGTCGACGACTTCCACAAGGCGCTCGGCAAGATCATGTGGAGCAAGTGCGGCATGGCCCGCAACGAGAAGGGCCTGCAGCAGGCGATCGCCGACATCCAGACGCTGCGCGCCGAGTTCTGGCGCGACGTCAAGGTGCTCGGTGGCGACGCCACGGTGAACCAGTCGCTGGAGAAGGCCGGCCGCGTCGCCGACTTCCTCGAGTTCGGCGAGCTGACCTGCCGCGACGCGCTCGAGCGCCGCGAGTCGTGCGGTGGCCACTTCCGCGAGGAATGGCAGGACGCCGGCGAAGCCAAGCGCGACGACGAGAACTTCTGCCACGTCGCCGTGTGGGAACACAAGGGCGAGCCGCGGCAAGCGGTGCGGCACCAGGAACCGCTGGCGTTCGAGAACGTGCACCTCGCAGTCCGGAGTTACAAGTGATGAAGCTCACCCTGCACATCTGGCGCCAGCAGAAGCGCAGCACGAAGGACAACTTCGCGCAGGACGGCAAGATGGTCCGCTACGAGCTGGACCATGTGTCGCCGGACATGTCGTTCCTCGAGATGCTCGACGTGCTCAACGAGCAGTTGACGCGGAAGGGCGAAGAGCCAGTCGTGTTCGACCACGACTGCCGCGAAGGCATCTGTGGCTCGTGCAGCCTGATGATCAACGGCGAAGCGCACGGCCCGCAGAGCGGCACCACGACCTGCCAGCTGCACATGCGCAGCTTCCAGGACGGCGCCGAGATCTGGATCGAGCCGTGGCGCGCAGCGGCGTTCCCGGTGATCAAGGACCTGATGGTCGACCGCTCGGCGTTCGATCGCATCGTGCAGGCCGGCGCGTTCATCTCGGTGAACACCGGCGCCCCGCAGGACGCGAACGCGATCCCGGTGCCGAAGGCCGACGCCGACAAGGCGTTCGACGCCGCCACCTGCATCGGCTGCGGCGCCTGCGTCGCGGCGTGCAAGAACGCGTCGGCGATGCTGTTCGTCGGCGCCAAGGTGTCGCACTTCGTGCACCTGCCGCAGGGCCGCGTCGAGCGCGAGACCCGCGCCCGCAAGCTGGTCGCGCAGATGGACGCCGAAGGCTTCGGCAACTGCACCAACCAGTACGAGTGCGAAGCCGCGTGCCCGAAGGACATCCCGGTGCGCGTGATCGCCGAGATGAACCGCGAGTTCGTGCGCGCCAAGGCGGTCGAAGAGCCGCCGAGCAAGAAGCGCGTCGGCGGCGACGGTTGACCAGCCTGCGCGCGTCTCGGGCGATCCTGCGCGAACTGCTCGCCGCCCGCTGATCGGCCCGCCGCGACTTCGCCTTCGGGACCGCCGCACCTACGCCGCTCTGCCCGCATCGCAAAATCGCGTCGGCGGGTCAGATCGTCGGCGAGCATGGAACCCAATCAGGAGCCCGTCGGCGCGTTCCTTCGCCTGCACCGCCTGCTGCGTTCGAACTGGATCACGTCGACCGGCACGGCGCTGATGACGCTGGCCGTCTTCGGCCTCGTCACCCTGGTCGGCATGCACATGATGGGCGGCGTCTGGGCCGGTCCGTACGTCGGTCTCGTCACCACGCTGGTGGCGCCGGCGGTGTTCGTGCTCGGCCTCGCCATGGTGCCGGCGGGCTTGTTCCTCTACCGGAAGCGCCTTGCCGAACGCGTCGCCCAGCTCAGCGACCGGCCGATGTCGCTGGCGCGCGCCGTCGTCGTGCTGACCGCCGTCAACTTCGCCGCCGTCGGCACGGTCGGCTACGGCGGCGTGCACTACATGAGCTCGGTCGAGTTCTGCGGCAAGGCGTGCCACTCGGTGATGCAGCCGGAGTACGAGTCGTTCCTGCGCTCGCCGCACCAGCGCGTCGACTGCGTGAAGTGCCACGTGGCGCCGGGCGCGCAGGGCTTCGTCGAAGCCAAGCTGAACGGCACCAAGCAGCTGCTCGGCGTGATCACCGGCGACTACCAGCGGCCGATCCCGACGCCGGTGCACAACCTCGTCGCCGCCGAGCACACCTGCGAGCAGTGCCACTGGCCGGAGAAGTACCTCGGCACCAAGCTGAAGGTGAAGGCGCACTTCCGCGAGGACGAGAAGGTCAGCGGCTACACCAACGTGCTGCTGATGCGCACCGGCGGCACGCGCCCCGACGGTTCGTCGGAGGGCATCCACTGGCACGTGCATCCCGACGCCACCGTCGAATACGTGGCCACCGACGCCGCGCGCACGCAGATCCCGTGGCTGCGCGTCGTGCGCAAGGACGGCACGCAGCAGGTCTACACCAAGCCCGGCGTGCCGGCGGAGCCGCGGCCGGCCGGCGAGCTGCGCACGATGGACTGCAACGACTGCCACAACCGCTCGGCGCACGCCTTCGAGCTGCCGGGCGACGCGCTCGACGTTGCGTTCGCCAACGCGATGCTGCCGCGCGACATCCCGTTCCTGAAGCAGCGCGCGATGGCGGCGCTGCAGGCGGTGTGGACGCGCGAGGAAGCGCCCGAGGGCATCCGCAAGCACCTGATGCAGGCCTACGCCGGCCAGGGCGGCATCGACGCGCAGCTGCAGCCGCGGCTCGAGCAGGTGGCGAAGGAACTGGCGGCGATCTGGCTGCGCAACAACTGGCCGGAGCGCAAGCTCGGCTGGAACAGCTACCCGGACCTGGCGACGCACGTCGGGTGCTTCCGCTGCCACGACGGCGAGCACGCGACGGCGGACGGCAAGGGCGTGGTGTTCGGGCCAAAGCGCATGTCCGACGGCGCGCCGCTGCGCGACGGCAGCTGCAATCGTTGCCACACGGTGCTCAGCGAGAACGAAGAGGACCCTGCGGTGCTCGACGCCTTCGGCCTGACGCGGTGACGCCGATGGCGGCGCAGCCCGATCCGCAACGGCGCAGCGCGACGGGGGCCGCGCGACGGCTC
>CANGSN010000168.1 GCA_947455805.1 Planctomycetota bacterium | reverse complement strand
CGCAGTACCTTCTACCGTCGACTGAAGGAACTGGGTCTGTAGGGGCTGATTGCGGGCCGCCGTGTCATTGCGGCGCGGCCATCGTGGGGCATTGCGTCGCAATCGAAATTGGCTACGAAGTGCGTGCGAAGCCCTCCCGGAGGTCCTTGGCGAGAGTCTGCGACCTTCGTTTCGCACCACACACCACACCCATGCCCGCAATGACTCTGTACCGTCTCTTCGCGTTCGGTCTGTTCGCCATCTCCCTGCCAGCACAGATCCTGCTGACCGACGGCAATCTGCAGTTCCGCGCCGACGCGCTCGACCCGGTGTCGCATCTGCCGCGCACGATGGACCTGCGCTGCGACGCGACGACCACCGACCACGGCTTCGAGCACGGTTGGTACTACCGCGTCGCCGGCGATCTGCGCGAGTTCTCGTTCCGCGCGATCGGCCCGGTGACGAGCGGCGTCACGCCGAGCAACGATCACGGCGATCGCGACTTCGGCAACGTCGACAACCGCAACCTGTTCGAGGCCAGCCTCGACTTCGACATCTACGACACCGGGCCGGCCAGCGGCGTCGTCATCAGCCGCTTGACGGTGATGAACGTCACCAACGCGCCGCTGACCCTCGACCTGTTCTGCTACACCGACCTCGACATCGCCAACACCGCCGGTGACGACGTCGTCAGCGGCTCCGGCACCTCCCACTTCGTCACCGACATCACCGGCGTCTCGATCGAGGTGCGCGCGCTCGGCGCCGACCGCTCGGCGGTGGCCGCCTACCCGGTGATCCGCACCCAGCTGTCCAATGCGCTGTTCAACAACCTCAGCAACTCGCTGCCGCCGTTCACCGGCGACTACACCGGCGCCTTCCAGTGGGAGAACCGCACGCTGCAGCCCTTCGAGCAGCGCACGTTCCAGGTGGTGATGGCTGCGAACAACACGGCGAACGCGCTGCCGCGCGTCGAGCACTTCGGCAGCGGCAACGGCCGCACGTTCGAGATCGACACGCAGACCCTGCTGCTGCAGGACAACGCCGCCACGCGGCTGTTCTCGGTGCGCATGAAGGGCGCACTGCCGAACGCCGAGCACCGTGTCGTCACCGGCTTCCAGGCGATCCCGGGCGGCCTGCCGGTGTTCCAGAACTTCGGCGGCAACGGCGTCCCGTTGCTGGTCGACCCGTTCTCGTTCATCGGCATCTACTTCGGGTTCACCGACGCACAGGGCCAGGCCGAGGTGCTGTTCCTGGTGCCGCCGACGCCGTACCTGACCGGCCTCGAGTTCTTCCACCAGGCGTTCTACGTCGATGCCGCGGCGCCGAACGGCTTCGCCTACGCGTCGGCCGGCCTGCGCACCGTGATCGGTCGCCTGTGATGCGCGGGTGATGCAGGGCTGCCGCCAACGCGCGGCGACCCTGCGCCGGGCCGCCTTCGCACACTAAGCTGCGGCCCGTGCGCCTCCTCTCGTTCGCCTTCGTCTGCCTCGCCGCCGCGTGCGCGTCGGCGCCGGCCCCGCTCGACACCGCCGCGATCGAGCATGCGCTCGCGACGCTGACCAACCGGCCCGAGCTCGCCGGCGGTCGCATCGGCGTGCACGTGCTCGCCGCCCCCGGTGGTGCGCTCGTCGCTTCGCATGCCGCCGACCGCGGCTTCGCCACCGCGTCGAACCTGAAGCTGCTGAGCGCTGCGATCGGCCTCGCGACGCTCGGCCCCGAGCAGCGATTCGGCACCGAGGTCTCCGTGCACGGCAGCGTCGAGGCCGGCACGCTGCGCGGCGAACTGCGCCTCGTCGGCGGCGGCGATCCGTCGTTCGGCAGCAAGGCGCAGTTCGACGAACTGGTGGCGCTGCTGCGCGCCCGCGGCATCGAACGCCTCGTCGGTCGCGTCGTCGCCGACGACGGCTGGCTCGGCAGCGAGCACCGCGGGCTCGGCTGGCAGTGGGACTACCTCGACGAGGACTACGCGGCCCCGTTCGGCGCCTTGTGCTGCCGCGGCAACACGATCGCCGTGCAGGTCGCGATCGACGGCGGCGCCGCGAAGGTCACGTGCACGCCGGCGGTTGGTCCAGCGCCCGTGGTCGCCGTCGACGTGTTGCCCGCCGGCAGCAAGGGCGAACTGACCGTGCGCCGGCCGCTCGGCCGCGACCGCATCGAGGTCGCGGGCGCCCTGCCGCTCGACGCCAAGCCGCGCACCGTCCGCATCGCCGTGCACGACCCGGCGGCGTTCACCGCCGCGGTCACCATCGCCGAGCTGCGCGCGCGCGGCTTCGCGATCGACGAACTCCAGGACGTCGTCGCCGTCGGCGCGCCGGAGCTGCTGACGACGTTCGTGTCGGCACCGCTCGGCGAGCTGGTGCAGCCGCTGCTGCGCTTCAGCGACAACCTGTTCGCCGAGCAGGTCTGGCGCATCGCCGCGCGCGTCGCCACCGGCGACGGCAGCACGTCGGCGTCGGCGGCGCACGGCCGCAGCGTGCTCGCAACGCTCGGCATCGATCCGCAGGGCCTCGTGCAGGCCGACGGCTCCGGCCTGTCCCGGCGCAACCTCGTGCAGCCGCGCCAGCTCGCCGGCGTGCTGTCGGCGGCGTGGCAAGCACCGTGGCGCGAACCGTTCGTCGGAGCCCTGCCGCTCGCCGGTGCCACCGGCACGCTGAAGAACCGCTTCCGCTCTGGCCCGGCGCACCAGCACGTGCGCGCCAAGACCGGCTACATCGCGCGCGTCGTCTGCTTGTCGGGCTACGTGCTGCGGCCGAACCCGCTGGCCGAGCCGCTGGTGTTCAGCGTCATGCTGAACGACTTCACCTGCAGCGACGACGAAGCGAAGGCCGCGGTCGACGCGTTCGTGCAGGCGCTCGCCAAGGCCGCGGGCTGGTGATGCGCGCCGGCCCGCCGTTCCGAAGACCTGTTCAGAACACCAAGGTCACGCCGAACTGGTAGCCGTCGATCGACAGGTCGGCGTCGTAGCCGAAGCCGTCGACGCGGCCCTCGGCCTGCAGCTGGCTGTAGCGGAAGCCGGCGAAGAACGTCACGTCGTACAGCGGCAGGTTGTAGGTGACGCGCATCTCGAGGTCCTGCTGCAGGTTCTCGTAGTCGCCGCCGAGTGCCAGCCCCGGCGAGATCGCGTAGTCGCCTTCGACGCCGAAGCTGCGCCAGGTCGCCCGCACGCGCAGCGCCGCGAAGGCGATGTCGCCGTCGATGTCGACATTCTGCGAGCGTGCACCATCGAGCGTGCTGGCGCCGTAGGTCAGGTTGCGGTGGGCGAGCTGCCCGCCGGCGGCGACCTTCACCACCAGCGGCTGGTCGCGGTAGTTCGTGCGTGCGGTCAGGATCGGCTCGAGCCAGCCGAGGCGGAACTCGTCCATCGTCGCACTGCCGCGCACCTCGTCGCCGGCCAGCAGGCGGCCCCAGTCGCCGTCGAGCACGTTCGAGCGCGTGGTGCCCTGGTCGAGGCGCAGGTAGTCGAGGCGCAGGCCAGCGAAGCCGTCGCCGAGGTCGACGCGCACGCCGATGTCGTTCTCGTGGCTGCTCAGCCCGAACGCGCGCGTCGGCTGGGCGACGTTGTCCTGCAGCGTGCCCGGCGTCGGCGCCGACTGCATCGCCACGTCACCGTGCAGGCGATAGACGGTGAAGTAGGGCGACACCAGCAGGCGGGGTTCGGCGAACGTCGAGGTGCACGCGCCGGCGAGGGCCGCGGCGCCGAGGATGGCCAGGTTCCGCATGCGCACAGGCTAGTCGCGACGCGGCGAAGTGCGCGGGTTTTGTCGGCGAGTCGGCGGGGTCGCGGGGCGAGCCTTCACGTTCGCTGGGATGTCCAACCTTGCGTGGGTGTCCAGCTCCTCAACGTGAGCTTGCCCGAGAGGGCGTCGCCCAGAGGACCGAGGAATCGACGAAGCGCTTCGCCGACCTCGGCGAAGGTGGACCCGCCCTGGCTGCCGCCGTGCAGCCCCTTGGCGAAAGCACGCCACCGCTGTCCAAGGATCGGATCGGCGTAGAACGCCTCTGCCAGCACATCGGCGACGATCGCCAAGCTCGCCTGGCGGCGTTCGAAGGTGGCACGGATTGCTCTGGTCAGCAGGGGGCCGTCGAACTCGCGACGTCCTGCGAGGGTGCGCAGGTCGTGGAAGTCCTTCATCCGGCTGTTGGCCCGTCCGAGTCGTACAGCCGCTTCGAACTTCTCGGCAACCACCGTCTCCAATGGGTACGCGCGTACCTTGGGCGGATCGGAATCCAGCAGTGTCGGGAACACTGCATCGCGCGGCCCAGGTGTGATCGCATCGCCGAAGCCGATGTCGATCTGCAGCGGGATCTTGGCCTTGCCCAGCACTGTGGTCAGGGTGACTCGAACGCCGCCGTAGTCCTGGATCGTTCGAATGGGCTCCGTGGTCACGCTTGCAGAGTCGAACTGCAGCGCGTCGTCAGGGAACTCGAGTGCGGCGATCTCCGAAAACACCCGGTGCAGTCGTTCCGGCGTCGGCTCGCCGAAGCCCAGCAGATCGACGTCCCGCGTCGGGCGATAGAGCTGGTCGGGCCACAACAGGAAGAGCATGGCGCCCTTCAGGACGAAGTCCTGGCGATGCCGGCTCTGGCCGAGTCGGTGCAGCAGGCGTTCGGCTGCATATCGCAGCAGCGTGAGTTGGAAGTCCTCGCCGCGTTGCCGCGCTCCGTCCAGCAGACGTCGATGCACGGAAGCGGCGAGGTTCGACTTGGGTTTGCTCACGCGCCGAGGATCTCCAGGGCCGCGCGAATCGCGCCAGCTCCGCCGAGGGCGTCCGCCACGCGGAGCAGCTGGGACGGGGCCGTGTTCGGTCGCCTGAGCACCTCGCGCAGAGCCTCGAGTGCGGTTTCGCGATCGATCAGGCGCGAGAGTCGGAAGCAGTCCACGACGGTGCGCACAGGATCCGTGATCCGGGTCGGCACACCTTCCACCTGAACCGTGGCCACGCCGCTCACGAGGGACTGGCCCTGGAACCGCACGACTCGCAGCTTGGCGAAGTCGACGATGGGGGTGCGCATTCCGTGCGGGATCGCCAGCCAGACTTCCGGCGTGACCCGAGTCCCGATGCGATGGAACTGCAGCGCCGTGCGGAGGCACAGGATGCCTCGGGGTACGCGGGCGCATACGGCCGCCAGCGTGAAGTGCTCGCCAGGCTCAGCCTCGGTCACCCGGTAGACGCCTCGAGCGATCTTCTCGATCTGGCCTTCCCGCACTAGCCGGCGCAGAGTCGGTTCGCCGATGCCCATGGCCGCGACGTCGATGGGCCGGAAGAACGTTCCGACGCCAGCGCGGCGCAGGTTCTTGACGGTGAGCTTGGCGGCGTCGGCCATGGTGGAAAAAGTATACGTGGAGTGGTTTCAGGTGTGCATATTCCACCGGCTCTAGTGCCGCACTCCGGTCGATCCGGTCTCTACCTCTTCCCAAGAGGAGTGCGGCAAAGCTGCCTCTCTGCTCAGAGGTTGGGTCGTAACGCCGCGAGGTCTCCGAAGGCAAGGGCCTCGCCAACCGCGCGTTCGCGCAGTCATCGAGCCGCGGCTCGCGGCCGGCCGGCGTGCGCCGTAGCTTCGCGCGCCGATGCCGTCCGTCGTCGAGCCGTCCGCCGCCACCCCGGAACCTGCCGCTGGCAAGCACACCGCGATCGCACTGGCCGTGCTGCTCGTCGGCTGCGGCCTCGCGGCGCTGCCGTACTGGTGGCTCGAAGCCGGCGAACCCTCCCTGCGCCAGCAGCGGCTCGGCGCGCTGCTCTACTGGACGCCGCTCGCCGCCCTGCCGTTCGCGCTGGCGGGCGCCGTCTGGCGATGGCGCGTGCGCACGAGCAGCCTCGGCACGCACCTGCAGCGCAGCTGGCCGGTGTTGCTGCTGGCCTTGCTCGCCACGGCTGTCGTCGTGGCCACGGTGCCGCTGCAGCAGCGCGTGCAGTTCGACGAGACCAGCTTGCTCGGCACGTCGCAGAACATGCACGGCCAGCGGCTCGCGGTGATGACGACGGCGTCGTTCCCGTCGCGCGGCGAACTGGTGCCGGTCGGCAACATGGTCGACAAGCGGCCGACGCTGTTCCCGTTGCTGGCGAGCCTGCTGCACGACGTGCGCGGCTACGACCCGGACCACACGCTCGGGCTGAACGTGCTGCTGCTGGCGATCGCACTCGCCACCGCGGGCCTCGCCGTGCGCGCGCGCGGGCTCGGCATCGCCTTGCTGGCGCCGCTGTCGCTGCTGGCGGTGCCGCTGACGACCGTCGTCGCCAGCAGCGGCGGCTTCGAACTGCTGGCGGCGCTGCTGTTCTTCGGCTTGCTGCTGGCGGCGCGCGACGTCGTCGCCGGCCGCGACGACGGAACGCTGGCGCCGCGGCTCGCGAACTTCCTCGGCCTCGGCGTGCTGTTCGCGTGGTCGCGCTACGAGTCGCTGCCGGCACTGCTGCTGGTCGTGGCGTTGGTCGCCTTCGGCCTGCGCGCCCGGTTGCCGCGCTCGCGTGCACTGCTCGGCTTCGTGCTGCTGCTGCCGGTGCTGCTGGTGCCGCTGTGGCCGCTGCTGCTGCACGCGCGCGATCCGCGCTTCTATCCCGAGGCCGGCGGGCAGCCGTTGCTGGCGTTCGCGCACGGCCTCGCACACGTGCCGACGTTCGTCGCGGCTTGGTTCAAGCCGACGCTCGGGCAACCGCTGCCGGGCTTGGTCGCGTGGATGGCGGTCGCTGCGGTCTCGTGCTGGCTGTGGCGTGGACGAGTGGACGTGCCGCTGTGCGCGTTCTCCGTGCTGCTGCCGATCGTGCCGGTGGCGGCGGTGACCACGCTGGTGCTGTTCTGGTTCTACGGCGACGTCGGCGAACGCACGGCGCTGCGCTTGTTCCTGCCGGCGGCGTGGGCGACCGCGCTGCTGCCGGTGCTGCTGCT
>CANGSN010000167.1 GCA_947455805.1 Planctomycetota bacterium | reverse complement strand
CCCGGCGTCGTCGGCACCATCGCCGGCGACGACACGCTGCTGGCGGTGTGCAGCGACAACGCGCGCGCCAGGTCCCTGGTCCGCCAGCTCGGCGCCAGCAGCACCGCGAAGGCCGCGGCGGCCCGCCCCGTCAGCAACCCACGCAACGCATGAAGCCCTGCGCCATCGTCCGCGCCTCGGGTTACACCGGGCGCGAACTGCTGTCGTGCCTGCAGCGCCATCCGCGGCTGCGGGCCACCGTCGTCATGACGGCGCGCGCCGGCGCCCAGCCGGAGCCGCCGGTGTTCCCCGGCGACCCGACCATCGACGCACTCGACCTCGCGCGCCTGCAGGCCGTCGACGGCGTGTTCCTGTGCACGCCGCACGGTGCCGCCAGCGAGATCGCGCGCAGAGCCCTCGCCGCCGGCAAGAAGGTCGTCGACCTGTCGGCCGACTTCCGCCTGCGCGATCCGGCGCTCTACCAGCGCACCTACGGTAGCCCCCACCCGGCCCCCGAACTGCTGGCGCGCGCCGTCTACGGCCTGACCGAGCACGCGCGCACCACCGTGCAGGACGCCGAGCTGGTCGCCAACCCCGGCTGCTACCCGACGTCGATCCTGTTGCCGCTGCTGCCGCTGCTGCAGCAGGGCCTGCTCGATCCCGCGGCGCCGATCGTCGCCGACAGCAAGAGCGGCGTGTCGGGTGCGGGCAAGGCGCCGAGCGACCGCGTGCACTTCGGCGCCGTGCACGAGAACTTCCTCGCCTACGGGGTCGGCAACCACCGCCACACGCCGGAGATCCACCAGCAGGCGGGCACCTCGCGCATCGTCTTCACGCCGCACCTGCTGCCGGCGTTCCGCGGCATGCTGTCGACGATCTACGTGACGCCGGCGGCGGGTCTCGCGGCGAGCGGCAACGCCGCCGCGGCGCTGCGCAGCTGCCTCGCCGAGGCCTACGCGCACGAGCCGTTCGTGCGCGTCTACGCGCAGGGCCAGCCGGAGCTGCGCTGCGTGCAGCAGACCAACCAGTGCCACATCGCGGTGACGCAGAGTGGCCCACTCGTCGTGCTGACGTCCGCGATCGACAACCTGCAGAAGGGCGCCGCCGGCCAGGCGCTGCAGAACATGAACCTGATGCTCGGCCTGCCCGAAGGAGACGGACTGTCGTGAGGATCCTGGTCAAGATCGGCGGCGCGCAGCTCGAGGAAGCCCAAGCACGCGCGGCCCTGTGCAAGGCGTTGGCGAAGGCGAAGGCCGAAGGCCACGAACTCGTCGTCGTGCACGGCGGCGGCAACCAGATCCGCCAGCTGACGCGCGCGCTGCAGCTGCCGGAGAGCTACCACGACGGCCTGCGCATCACCGATGCCAAGACCGCCGAGGTCGTGCTGATGGTGCTCGGCGGCCTCGTCAACCGCACGCTGGTGCACTCGCTGCAGCAGGCGGGCGTGCCGGCGGTCGGCATCAGCGGCGCCGACGGCGGCACGTTCACCGCGAAGAAGCTCGAGCATGCGCAGGTCGACCTCGGCTTCGTCGGCACCGTCGACCACGTGCGCCCGCAGCTGGTGCAGTCGCTGCTGCAGAGCGGCTACGTGCCGGTGATCGCGACGACGGCTCCGGGCAGCGCAACCGGCACCAGCGCGTGCTCTGGCGAGCCGTTCTTCAACCTGAACGCCGACCACGCCGCCGGGCCGCTGTGCCGCGCGTTCGGCTGCGACGCGTTGCTGTTCCTGACCGACGTGCCGGCGGTGCTCGACGCGCAGAAGCAGCGGCTGCCGGTGCTGACGCCGGCCGACTGCCGGCAGCTCGTGCAGAGCGGCGTCGCCAGCGGCGGCATGCTGCCGAAGCTCGACGCGGCGCTGATGGCGCTGCGCGACAACCCGCAGGCGCTGATCAAGATCGCGCCGGGCGCGGCCCACGACGCCGTGCTGTCGGCGCTGCGCCAGAGCGTCGGCACCACGTTCACCACCAGCCGGACGGCGACGGAGACCCACCATGGATGAAGGCGTGATGAAGACGTACGGCCGCGCCGACGAAGTGTTCGTCGGCGGCCACGGCGCCGTGCTGCAGGACAGCACCGGCCGCGAGTTCCTCGACTTCCTGGCCGGCATCGCCGTCAGCGCGCTCGGCCACGGCCACGCGGAGCTCGCCGCAGCACTGCGCGACCAGGTCGGCAAGGTCGTGCACCTCAGCAACCTGTTCCGCCACCCGTACACCGAACAGGTGGCGACGCGGCTGTGCGCGCTCACCGACATGAGTGCTGCGTTCTTCACCAACTCGGGCACCGAGGCGATGGAGTGCGCGCTGAAGCTCGCGCGCCGGGCGATGCACAACCGCGGCGAAGGCGAGCGCACGTCGTTCGTGGCGCTCGAACAGGGCTTCCACGGCCGTTCGCTCGGCGCCTTGTCGCTGACGTGGAACGAGAAGTACCGGAAGCCCTTCCAGCCGCTGCAGCACGTCACTTGGGTGGCGCCGGAGGACACGGCGACGCTGGCCCGCGTGCTGCGCAGCGAGAAGCCGGCCGCGCTGATCATCGAGCCGGTGCAGGGCGAAGGCGGCATCCGCGTGCTGTCGGCGCCGTTCCTGCGCGCTGCGCGCGAGCTGTGCACCGAGACCGGCACGCTGCTGGTGCACGACGAGATCCAGAGCGGCTGCGGCCGCACCGGCCGCTTCCTCGCCGCCCAGCACGCCGGCGTGATCCCCGACGTCGTCACGCTGGCGAAGCCGATCGCCGCCGGCCTGCCGATGGGCGCGTGCCTCGCCAGCAAGGCGTTCGCCGACACCTTCCACAAGGGCGAGCACGGCTCGACGTTCGCCGGCGGGCCGCTGGTCTGCCGCGCCGCGCTGGTGTTCCTCGACGAGGTCGAACGCGGCCTGCTCGGCCAGGTGCAGGAGCGCGGCGCGCAGCTGCGCTCTGGCCTCGAACAGCTGCAGCGCGACTTCCCGATCGTGCGCGAGGTGCGCGGGCTCGGCTTGATGCTCGGCCTGCGGCTCCACCACTCCGCCGACCTGGTGCAGAAGGCACTGCACCACAACGGCCTGCTGGTGAACTGCACCGCCGGCGACGTGCTGCGCATCGTGCCGCCGTACGTCGTCACCGGCCCGCAGGTCGAGACGGCGCTGCAGCTGCTGCGAGCCACGCTCGCCACGTTCCCCGCCACCGCCCCGACCGAACAAAAGAACGAGAAGAAGGAGAAGCCGTGAGCCAGCCCGCCCCGCTCGACCCGTCCCCGAAGCTCGACCTGTCGCCGTTGTCGGTGCCGGACCTGTTGTGCACGTCGGCGATGACGACGCGCGACATCGAGCGCGTGTTCGCCGTCGCCCGCACGCTGAAGGCCGGTCGCACGGTGCACACCGACGTGCTGCGCCACAAGCGCTTGGCGATGATCTTCGAGAAGGACTCGCTGCGCACGCGCTTCACCTTCGACATCGGCATGCAGGACCTCGGCGGCAGCGCCGTGTTCATGGACCACCGCGACGCGCGCCTGGGCTCGCGCGAGTCGGTCAAGGACGTGGCGAAGAACCTCGAGCGCTGGGTGCACGGCATCGTCGCCCGCACCTTCAAGCACAAGGTGCTCGAGGAGCTGGCCATGCACACCGGCATCCCGGTGATCAACGGCCTGTCGGACTTCGTGCACCCGTGCCAGGCGCTGTCCGACTTCTTCACGCTGAGCGAGAAGTGGGGCTCGGTGAAGGGCCGCACGCTGACCTACGTCGGCGACGGCAACAACACCTGCCACGCGCTGATCCACACCGCGGTCAAGCTCGGCACCAACATCCGGGTCTGCTCGCCCGAGGGCTACGAGCCGAACGCGCGCGTCGTCAACGAGGCGATGCGCGTGGCGCAGGAGACCGGCACCGAGGTCACCATCCTCAACGACCCCGACGCCGCCGCCGACGGTGCGGACGCGATCTACACCGACGTCTGGGCCAGCATGGGCCAGGAGGACGAGATCGAGGAGCGCAACGGCATCTTCGCCGCCTACCAGGTCGACGAGGAGATGATGGCGCGCGCCAAGCAGGGCGCCTTGTTCATGCACTGCCTGCCCGCCCACCGCGGCTGGGAGGTCACGCAGGAGGTCATGGATGGCCCGCAGAGCGTCGTCTACGACATCGCCGAGAACCGCCTGCACGTGCAGAAGGCCGTGCTCGCGCTGCTGATCCGCTGAGAGCCCGAGAGAGAATCATGCTACGGGCTCTCAGAATCATGTTTGGCGGCTGCATTCGCAGCCGCGCAGAGGCTTCGAGAGGATTCTCTCTCAGCCTCTGAGCGTCCGCGCCGCCACGTTCCCACCCACACCGCACTCCGCCCGCACGACCGTTCGCCGCAACCCGAACCGACCATGAGCAAGAAGAAGAAGATCGTCCTCGCCTACTCCGGCGGCCTCGACACCTCGATCATCGTTCCGTGGCTGAAGGAGAACTACGACTGCGAAGTGCACGCGTACTGCGGCGACATCGGCCAGGGCGAAGAGGAACTGCGCGGCCTCGAGGAGAAGGCCCGGCGCTCCGGTGCTTTGTCGTGCCGCGTCGACGACCTGCGCCGCACGTGGCTCGAGGACTACGTGTGGCCGTGCGTGCGCGCGATGACCGTCTACGAAGGGCGCTACCTGCTCGGCACCAGCATGGCGCGGCCGATCCTGGCCAAGGGCCAGGTCGAGTACGCGAAGGAGATCGGCGCCGATGCCGTCGCGCACGGCTGCACCGGCAAGGGCAACGACCAGGTGCGCTTCGAACTCGCCTACCAGGCGCTCGGGCCGGAGCTCGAGGTGATCGCGCCGTGGCGGCACTGGAACATCAGGAGCCGCGAGGACGCGCTCGACTACGCCGACCAGCGCGGCATCCAGGTCACCGCGTCGCGCACCAAGATCTACTCGCGCGACAAGAACCTGTGGCACATCAGCCACGAGGGCGGCGCGCTCGAGTCGCCCGGCAACGCGCCGCCGGACGACGTCTGGACGCTGACCGTCGACCCGCAGAAGGCCCCCGACCAGCCGCTCGAACTGACGCTCGGCTTCCACGCCGGCGTGCCGGTGGCGCTGAACGGCGAGACGCTGCCGGCCGAGGTGCTGCTCGGCAAGCTGAACGACCTCGGCAGCGCGCACGGCGTCGGCCGCGTCGACATCTGCGAGAACCGCCTCGTCGGCATGAAGTCGCGCGGCGTCTACGAGACGCCGGGCGGCACCATCGTGCTGGAGGCGGCGCGCACGCTGCGCGCGCTGACCATGGAGCGCGACACACTGCGGCTGTGCGAGAAGCTGATGCCGGACTACGCCGACCTGGTCTACACCGGCCGCTGGTTCCACCCGGCACGGCATGCGCTCGACGCGCTGTTCGCGCAGGCGACGAAGCACGTCACCGGCGACGTGCGCGTTCGCCTCTACAAGGGCACCGCGACCGCGCTGTCGTGCAAGAGCAGGAACAGCCTGTTCAGCGAGGACCTGGCGACGTTCGGCCAGTCGGCGAAGTTCGACCACAAGGACAGCTACGGCTTCGTCAAGCTCTACGGCCTGCCGGGCGCCGTCGCCGCCGCCGTGCAGGGAGTCGACGCGTGAGCGAAGCCGCGGGCCAGATGTGGGGCGGGCGCTTCCAGGGCAGCCTGGACGCGCTGTTCGCCACGTTCCAGAAGAGCCTGCCCGTCGACCACGTGCTGGCCTTCGCCGACCTGCGGGTCAATCGCGTCTGGAGTGCGGCACTGCAGCGCGCCGGCGTGTTCACCGGCGACGAACTGGCCCGCGTGCACGCGGCGATCGCCGACCTCGAAGGCCACTGGCGCACGCACGGCGTGCCGGCGAACGATCCGGCCGAGGACGTGCACAGCCTGGTCGAACGCGAGCTGGTCGCGCGCTGCGGCGACCTCGGCAAGCGCATCCACACCGGCCGTTCGCGCAACGACCAGGTCGCCACCGACCTGCGCCTCTACCTGCGCGAGCGCATCGGCGCGATCGACACCGCCTTGCTCACCGTCTGCCGCGAGCTGCTGCAGCAGGCCGAACGGCACGCCGCGGATCCGATGCCGGGCTACACGCACCTGCAGCGGGCGCAGCCGATCACCATCGGCCACCACGCGCTGGCGCACGCCGAGGCGCTGCTGCGCGACCGCGACCGCCTGCTCGCCGCCGGCCTGCGCATGGACGAGTGCCCGCTCGGCAGCGGGGCGCTCGCCGGCACCGTGCTGGCGATCGACCGCGAACGCGTCGCCGCCGAGCTCGGCTTCCGCGGCGGCCCGTCGCACAACAGCCTCGACGCCACCGCCGCGCGCGACCACCTGAGCGAGCTGGCGTTCGTCTGTGCTTCGGCGACGACGCAGCTGTCGCGGCTGTGCGAGGACTACATCTTCTTCGCCACGCAGGAGGCGCGCTTCCTGACCTTCGGCGACGCGGTGTCGACCGGCTCGAGCCTGATGCCGCAAAAGCGCAACCCGGACGCGATGGAGCTCGTGCGCGGCAAGTGCGCGCGCGTGCACGGCGGCCTGCTGGCGCTGCTCGGCACCATGAAGGGCCTGCCGCTCGCCTACAACCGCGACCTGCAGACCGACAAGGAGACGCTGCTGCCGCTGCTCGCCGAGACCGAAGCGTGCCTGCTGGTCACCGCCCTGGCGGTGCGGCACGCGACGTTCGACACCAAGCGCTGCGCCGCCGAGGCCGAACGCGGCTACCTGAACGCGACCGACCTCGCCGACCTGCTGGTGGCCGCCGGCGTGCCGTTCCGCGACGCGCACGGCGTCGTCGGCAAGGCCGTCAACCGCGCCGTCGAGCTCGGCGTCGAGCTGCAGGATCTGCCGCAGGACGAACAGCGACGGCTGCTGCCGCAGCTGCGCACCGACCTGCGGCAAGCACTCGCCGCCCCGGTCGTGCTCGCCCGCCGCGACGTGGTCGGCGGCACCGCGCCGGT
>CANGSN010000166.1 GCA_947455805.1 Planctomycetota bacterium | reverse complement strand
CTGCGGTCCCTTGTAGGCGCGGCAGACGTAGATGTCGGCTTCGACCAGGTCGATGCCCATGCACGCGACCTGCACCTTCTCGGCGAGCTCGATGCTGTCGAAGCGCGCGGCGGCCTTCTGCACCATCTCCTCGCGGCCCTTCGGCCGCGGCAGCACGAACACCGCGTCCTGGCCGACGCGAGCGCCGGGCGGCGTCCAGTGGTCGAACTGCAGGGCGCGCTGGCCGAGCACGTTCTGCGCCAGCGTCGGCTCGCCCGGATCGGTGGCGTCGCAGCGGTGGTGGCCGTCTTGGGCCCACAGCAGGCGCAAGTTGCGCCCGAGCTGCGCAGCGTCGCGGTAGTCGGCGGCGAAGAAGAACACGTTGCTCTCGACGTCGTCCTGCTGGTCGAGCCGTTCTTCCCACTTCTCGGCGCGCTCGGCGAGTTCGTCCCAGCCGGTCCACGACGAGCCGCGGCCCGACGGAACGAGGCGCAGCGCCGGCGCCAACGGCACGGCCAGCGGCACCAGCAGCAGCGACGCGATCGCCCAGCGCCACGCCGGATGCCGCGATGCGTGTGCTTCGCGTTCGCGCCACCACATCACGACGCCGAGCAGCAGCGCGACGTAGGCCGGCGCCAGCCAGTTGATCTTGACCTGGATCCACAGCGACTGGAACAGCAGGTAGCCGAGCATCGGCGCGCCGAACGCCAGCAGGTGCATCGCGCGCGCATCGCTGCGAGCCCGCTGCAGCAGGAACCACAGGCTCGCCGGCAACACGACGGCGAGCACCGGATGCAGCACGCCGATCTGGCCGCCGACGAACTGTGCGAACCACACGAGCCCGAAGTCGCCCTTGCCGAGCCGTTCCGTCGTCTGGAAACGGAACGACGCGAAGTCGTTCTGCACGTTCCACCAGACCACCGGCAGGAACACCAGCGCCGCCACCACGACCGCGAGCCACGGTCCCGGCCGCCGCAGCTGGCGCCGCAGCGGCGCGTCGGCGAGCAGCAGGGCCACGCCGCCGACGCCGAGGAACGCACCCGAGTACTTGCTGAGCAGCGCGAGACCGGCGCCGACGCCGGCGAGCAACCACCAGCGCAGTGCACCGCCGCGCGCCCGCCACAGCGCCCACATCGCGAGCGTCCACGCGGCGACCAGCGGCGCGTCGGGGTTCGCCAGGAAGTGCGTCATCACCACGATCGGCGACACCATCGAGAGCACGATCCACGCCGACTGGCCGCGGCGATCGACGCCGAAGTCGCGCAGCAGCAGCACGCCGATCCAGGTCGCCGCGAGGCCGCACAGCCAGGTGCCGGCGCGCACGCCGAAGCTGCCGTCGCCGAACGTGTGCGTGCCGAGCCAGATCAGCCACGCGACCATCGGCGGGTGGTCGAAGTACGAGAGGTCCGGGTGCTGCGCGTACGTCCAGTAGTACGCCTCCTGCGCGAACACCGGGAAGGCGAGGCAAAGCCAGGCACTGACGACCGCGAGGACGGCGAACAGGGTCGCCGGACGGGAGAGGGGCGTCGGGGTCACGGGCCGGCATTGGCAAGGCCCGGGCCGAAGTGCGGGATCTTGAGGCAACCTTGAGCTATTGGGCCGCTGCGCCCGCGGGTCGCGACCTTCGAGGACCTGGGGTCTGGCCGTTTGCGGCGGGGCCGCCGGTAACTCGTTCCTCCAGGGGGCAGGAACTACCGGGTCGGCGTCGCCGGCGGGTCGCTGGGCCCGTCGCGTGCTCGCTCGTGCGTGGGACCGACCGCCGGCATGATCCGCGCATGCTGCAGTTCGCGCGCGTGATCCAGGCCGTCGATTCCCACACCGCTGGCGAACCGACCCGCATCGTCACCGGCGGGCTGCCGCCGATCGCGGGAACGACGATGGCCGAGAAGCGCGCCCACCTGCAGCGCGATCACGACGAGCTGCGGCGGGCGTTGGTGCTGGAGCCGCGCGGGCACGACGCGATCGTGCTCGCCTACCTGCTGCCGCCGTGCACGCCCGGCGCGCACCTCGGCGTGGTGTTCGCGAACGACGCCGGCTACCTCGGCATGTGCGGCCACGGCGCCATCGGCGTCGCGACCGTGGCGGTGGCGACCGGCATGGTGAAGGCGCAGGAGCCCGAGACCGAGGTCGTGCTCGACACGCCGGCCGGTGCGGTGACGTGCCGCGTGGCGGTGCAGGGCGGCAAGGTGCGCGCGGTGACGATCACCAACGTGCCGTCGTTCCTGTTCGCGCAGCGGGTGATCGTGCCGGTGCACGGCTTCGGCAAGGTCGCCGCCGACATCGCCTACGGCGGCAACTGGTTCGCGTTCGTCGAGGCCGACCAGATGGGCCTCGCCGTCGAGAAGACGCACCTGCCGGTGCTGATGCAGGCGGCGATCGCGGTGCGCGAGGCGCTGGTGCGCGAAGGCGTGCGCGGGCGCCATCCGGAGCGCGGCGACGACGAGATCGTCGACCACGTGAAGCTGTTCGTGCCGCTCGACGGCGAGCCGGCGGGCGCGCGCGCGCTGACGCTGTGTCCGGGGGCGGCCTACGACCGCTCGCCGTGCGGCACCGGCACCTCGGCGAAGCTGGCGGTGCTGCACGCCAAGGGCGAACTGGCCGTCGGCGAGGTGTTCCGTTCGCAGAGCGTGCTGGCGACCGAGTTCACCGGCCGCGTGCTGCGCGAGACCAAGGTCGGTCCGTTCGCGGCGATCGTGCCGGAGATCACCGGCTCGGCGTGGATCACCGGCTTCCCGACGTTCGTGATCGATCCCGACGATCCCTGCCGCTTCGGCATCTGACCGGCAGCGTGCTGGACGAATGGGCCGGAAACGACGCGGGCCAGCGGCTCGTCGCCACTGGCCCGCAGGTCGCTCGCGAACTTCGTCAGCGAATCAGAACAGGCGCACCGCGACCGGCTCGGTCACGAACGTGCTGTTCAGGCTGAAGTCCAGCGCCACGACCGCGTGGTGCAGGTCGGTGCCGGCGAACACCGGCAGCGCCGGGAAGTTGAAGCTCGCCGTGCCGCGGCCGTTGGCGTCGAGCAGCGACAGCGTGTTCGTGTAGACCGACGTGTTCGCCAGGTCGAGCGACAGCTGCAGCCACGGATCGATGTTCAGCGGCACGATCTGCGGGCCGAACGGCGACGGGAAGCCGGGGCGCGAGCCCGAGCTGGTGCCGAGCAGCGCGTAGATGTTGAACGCGCGCGCCGCGCCGCAGTCGAAGGTGAAGCTCTGGCTGCCGCCGGTGGCGGTGTCGATCGAGGCCGGCTGGGCGAACAGCGAGCCGACGTGCGTGCGGATCACCGCGCCGACCAGCGCGCCGTCGAGGTTCGGACGCACGGCGAAGTCGCCGGCGTTGTTGAAGTGCGGCTGGCTGCCGTCGCCGCTGTTGAAGCCGGCCTGCGAGCTGACGACCGACCAGGTGTTGGTGCCGAGGCCCGTCGTGAACGTGTCGCCGGCGTCGAGCAGCAGGCGCAGGCCGAACAGCTTGTTCCAAGTCAGCCAAACGCGCTTGAACGTCGCCGGGGCGGTCGGGTCGACGACCTCCGCCTGGAAGATGACGTCGCCGCGCTGGTTCAGCAGCGGATTGTTGGTGCCGGTGCTGATCGCGCCGAACGCCCACGGGCCGTTGACACCGGCCGGCAGCACGCTCGTCGGCACGAGATTGCCTTCGCGCGCCACCATCTGCAGGTTGCCCGCATTGCCGACCCAGATGCTGCTGTCGTTCGCCGTGGTCACCGACGGACCGAGCAGGAAGTTGATGAAGGCGACGTCGGTCTCGTTGCAGGTCAGGCTCGAGTTGCCGGTGTTGCCGAACGTCTCGCCGTTGGCGAGGCCCGGGCACGGGTCGTTGCGGCGCATGACGAGGCTCAGGCCGTTGAAGTCGCCGTGGTAGAGCGCGCGGTCGTTGGTGCCGATCACGGTGTCGCCACCGAGCAGGCTGCCGAGGAACGCCGTCTTGCCGCCGTTGGTGAGCGTGCAGTTGCCGGTGTCGGGGGTCCAGGTGTTCGCGGTGTTGCCGAAGACCACGCCGGGCACGAGACCCGGGGCCGGATTGCCTTCGCGGACCACGATCAGCTCGTTGCCGGCGACCCAGGTCGACAGCGCGCGGTCGTTCGCCAGGGTGGCGGTGCCGATGGTCGTCGAGAAGCGCACGTCACGGAGCACGTAGCCCTGCGAGTTGATCTGCGTGATGAACGACAGCTGCGTGGCGCCGCTGATCGGGATCACCACCTCGCCACCAGACCACACGTCGCCTTCCTGCGACACGATCGTCAGGCTGCCGGGGGTGCCCATGACGACCACGCCGTCGTTGGCCGTCGTCACCGGGCCGCCGACGAGCGTCGTCGAGAACAGGGCCTGGCCGGCGACGTTGATGCCGGTGCTCTGCAGCGACGCAGCCATCGCGCCCCAGGTCGTGCCCGGCAGCGAGGGGAACGGCACCGGGTCGCCTTCGCGCGCGAGCACCGTCAGGCCGCCGGGCTGGCCCCAGAAGAACGCCGAGTCGGCCGTCGTCGGCGTGTTGGCCGGGTTCACCGGGTCGTGGAGCGCGCTCTGGAACAGCACGATCTCGCCGAACGGGCTGATGCGCGGCGAGCCATTGATCCCGGTCGAGGTCGCGGTGCGCAGCAGGATGCCGGCAGGCAGGCCCGGGGCCTGGTCGCCGGCGCGCACGATCATCCGCACGTCGCCCTTGCCGCGGCCCAGGAAGTAGGCGCGCTCGTCGGTGGCGGAGACGGCCCCCAGCAGGCGGGCGCGGAACAGCAGCGTGCCGTTCTGGTCGATCACCGGGGCGTCGATGCCGCTGGCGCCGCTGATCGTGATGCCGGGCGCGTTGGCGACCGTGTCGCCGACCGCCAGCACGACTTCGTGCTGTTGGCTCATGATGCTCTGGGCGGCGGCCACCGAGCAGGCGGCGGCGAGGACGAGGACGGAGCGGACGTGGTTCGGGAGGGACATTGTCTTGGCTGGGGAATGGCGCCGCGCCGCAAGGGATCGCGGCGGGCTACGGTTCTGGCAGGGCGGAGGCGCTGTTCCGGTCGATCTGGCCAATGGAAAACAGCAGAAACTCGTACTGGGTCGAACCGACCTTCCGCGGCGTGGCGACGCGCCGATGCCATGGCGACGGCGCGCACGTTCGCTATGGTCGTTCGGCATGTGGCGGTCGTTCTCGTTGCTGTTCCTGCTCGGCGCCTGCGTGAACTTCCATTCGCTGGAACAGAAGCGCCGAGCCGAGCCGCAGCCGGCGGAGGCGACGGCGCCGCGCTGGCGCGCCGAGTGGCAGGCCATCGGCCGCAGCGCCGAAGGGCGGCCCTTGCGCCTGACCCGCATCGGCCACGGGCCGCGGCGCGTGCTGTGGATCGGCGGCATCCACGGCGACGAGCGCGAGGGCAGGATCGCGACGCAGGAGCTGCCGTACGCGTTCCTCGACGTGCCGGGTGCGACCAGCGAGGTGACGCTGACGATCCTCGAGGACGTCAATCCCGACGGTGCGGTCGCCGACACGCGCGGCAATGCGCGCGGCGTCGACCTGAACCGCAACTACCCGGCGAAGAACTTCCTCGCCGGCCCCACCTTCGGCCGCACGCCTCTCGACCAGCCCGAAGCAAAGGCGCTGCACGACCTGATCCTCGACGAACGGCCGCACCTGGTGATCGTCGCGCACGCGTGGCGCGGCGACCACTTCATCAACTTCGACGGACCCGCACTCGACGAAGCGGAGCTGTTCGCGCAGCGCTCGCGCTACCGCGTCAAGGACTCGCGCCACATCCCGCCGACGCCGGGCTCGCTCGGTTCGTGGGTCGGCAACACGCTCGGCCTGCCGATCCTGACGCTCGAGTACGAACGTGGCAGCGACCCGCTGGTCTGCTGGATGGACACACGCGAGGCGATCCTCGCGGTGATCCTGGGGCGCTGAAGCATGCGGCGCTGGCTGCTGATCCGCCTGCTGTGGGTGCTGGTGACGCTGGTCGGCATCACCTTCGTCACCTTCGTCGTGCTGGATCAGGCGCCGATCGACCGCGCCGACGTCGAACTCGAACGCTCCGTCGCCACCGAGGCCTACGGCGATCGCGCGTCGCGCGAGGCGGCGCTGCTGCGGCTGCGCATCCAGTACGGCATGGTCGACCCGGTCACGCACCGGAGCCTGCCGCTGCTCGATCGCTACCTCGCGTGGCTCGGCAACGCCGCGAAGCTGCGCTTCGCCGGCCCAGGTGGCGACGACGCGGCCTTGTGGCGGCGGCTCGGCAAGGCGCTGCCGGTGACGCTGTGGCTCGGCAGCCTGTCGCTGCTGGTCGCAGTGCTCGGCGGCACGGCGCTCGGCGCGTGGCTCGGCATGCGCGCGGGCGGCCGTGGTGATCGCATCGGTTCCGCGCTGCTGCTGGCCGGCGCCGGCGTGCCGGAGTTCCTGCTGGCGACGCTGCTGACGCTCGCGTTCAGTGTCGTCTGGTTGCCGTGGTTCCCCGCCAACGGCCTGCGCTCGCCCGGCGCCGAGACGTGGACGCTGCCGTGGCAGATCCTCGACTTCGCCTGGCATCTCGTGCTGCCGGTCGTGGTGATGTCGCTCGGGCCGCTGGTCCTGGTCGTGCGCTTCGTGCGCGACTCGGTGGCGACGACGGCGCGGGCGCCGTTCGTGCAGAACCTGCGGGCCCTCGGCGTCGAACGCGAGGTCGTCGCCTGGCGCCTGTTGCGGCACGGCTGTGCGCCGGTCGCGACGCTGGCCGGCAGCTTGCTGCCGATGCTGGTCGGTGGCTCGATCGTGGTCGAGAACATGTTCGCGCTCGACGGCTTCGGCCACCTCGCCTACCAGGCGGTGATGCAGCAGGATCAGCCGCTGCTGATGGCGCTGGTCGTCATCGGTTCGGTGGTCACGCTGCTGTCGCTGCTGTTGTCCGACGTCCTGCATCGCGCCGTCGACGCGCGGGT
>CANGSN010000165.1 GCA_947455805.1 Planctomycetota bacterium | reverse complement strand
GCGCTGCCGCCTCGAGGTCTCGGACACCGGCATCGGCCTGTCGCCGGAGGACCAGGAGCGCGTGTTCGAACGCTTCTACCGGGTCGACCGCGCCCGCTCGCGCGACCTCGGCGGCACCGGGCTCGGCCTGTCGATCGTCAAGAACACCGTGCGCAACCTCGGCGGCGAGGTCGGCGTGCGAAGCACCCTCGGCAAGGGTAGCACCTTCTGGGTCGAACTGCCGGTCGCCGAGGCCCGGCCGGACGCGGCCGGCGATCCCGGAGCGTGATCGGTTCGGCCGTGCCGCTGCGAACGCAGGTCCTGCCCTAGGCTCTCACTGGATCACGCCGCCGCGGGCCGCGAACTCTTCCTTCTTCGCGACCATGCCCTTCTTCGCATATTCGCGCACCTCCTCGGTGATCTTCATCGAGCAGAAGCGCGGGCCGCACATCGAGCAGAAGTGGGCGACCTTGGCCCCGTCCTGCGGCAGCGTCGCGTCGTGGTACTTGCGCGCCGTCTCCGGATCGAGCGACAGGTTGAACTGGTCCTCCCAGCGGAACTGAAACCGCGCCTTGCTGAGCGCGTCGTCGCGGTCCTGCGCGCCCTTGTGGCCCTTCGCCAGGTCGGCGGCGTGCGCCGCGATCTTGTAGGTGATGACGCCCTGCTTGACGTCCTCGCGGTCGGGCAGGCCGAGGTGCTCCTTCGGCGTCACGTAGCACAGCATCGCCGTGCCCATGCTGCCGATGATCGCCGCCCCGATGCCCGAAGTGATGTGGTCGTAGCCGGGGGCGATGTCGGTGGTCAGCGGACCGAGCGTGTAGAACGGCGCCTCGTGGCAGACCGCGAGCTGGCGGTCCATGTTCTCCTGGATCAGGTGCATCGGCACGTGGCCGGGGCCCTCGATCATGGTCTGCACGTCGTGCTCCCAGGCGATCTTCGTCAGCTCGCCGAGCGTGTCGAGTTCGCCGAACTGGGCCGCGTCGTTGGCGTCGGCGATCGAGCCGGGCCGCAGGCCGTCGCCGAGCGAGAACGACACGTCGTACTTCGCGAGCAGCGCGCAGATCTCGCGGAAGCCCGTGTAGAGGAAGTTCTCCTCGTGGTGGTGCAGGCACCACTTGGCCATGATCGAGCCGCCGCGCGAGACGATGCCGGTGACACGCTGGGCGGTCAGCGGCACGTAGCGCAGCAGCACGCCGGCGTGGATCGTGAAGTAGTCGACGCCCTGCTCCGCCTGCTCCTCGAGCACCTCGAGGAACATCTTCAGGTTCAGGTCCTCGACGCGGCCCTGCACGCGCTCGAGTGCTTCGTAGATCGGCACCGTGCCGATCGGCACCGGGCTGTTGCGCAGGATCCACTCGCGCGTCTCGCGCAGGTTCTTGCCGGTGCTGAGGTCCATCACCGTGTCGGCGCCCCAGCGGATCGCCCACTGCAGCTTCTCGACCTCTTCCTCGATCGAACTGCCGAGCGCGCTGTTGCCGATGTTGGCGTTGATCTTCACCAGGAAGTTGCGGCCGATGATCATCGGCTCGCACTCCGGGTGCTTGCGATTGGCCGGGATGATGGCGCGGCCGCGTGCGATCTCGCTGCGCACGAACTCGGGGTCGCACTGTTCGCGGATCGCGACGAATCGCATCTCCTCGGTGACGATGCCGCGCCGCGCGTAGTGCATCTGCGAGACGTTGCGGTCGCCGCGCTGCACGCGCACGTCGATCCACGGCTGGCGGCGCTTCGGCAGGCCGTGCCGCGGGTCGCAACCTTGCGGCCCCGTGGTGTCGTAGACGCGCAGCAGCGAGCCGTCGGTCAGCGCGATCTCGCGCGCGGGCACCTGCAGGTCGCCGACCTGGACTTTGTGGGAACGGGGGAAGGACTCGGCCAATGGCCGGAGCCCCGGGCGGGGAATCGTCGTCATGGCTGCTGTTTCCTACGCCGGTGCGAACCGGATCAGGTTCCAGGGGTGCTTCTCAGCCGGCGCACCGTGCGGCGGCGCCCCCAAGCAGTCCGCGCACCATCAGGGCGTTGGCGCTGCGATGCAAGCGAACGCTCGGGCACTTCGTCGCCCGCGTGGTCCGCACGCCGCGCTCCCCGCGGTCAGCGCGGTCCCTGCGCCGGCAACGGCTGCAGGCCGTTGCCCCCGTCGCTGCCGGACATCGGATCGTCCGGCAGGATGCTCGGCGTGCGCAGCGCCGGCAGGTCGAACACCGCCCGCAGTTCGTCCGGCACCCTGGGACCGAGCAGGTCGATCGCCTGACGCGACAAGCGGCGCGCGTAGGAACGTTCGGCCGCCTCTGCCAGCGGGCTGCCGCCGAAGAACATGTGCACGACGAACAGCGCGAACAGCACGACGGCACCGCCGGTGCCGACGCCGACGAGGCCGCCGCCGAGGCGGTTGAAGAACGTCAGGCCGGCCTTGTCGGCGAGCCGCTGCAGCACGATCGCCAACAGGCTCAGCGCCACCAGCACGGCCAGGAACAGCAGCACGTAGGCGAGGTAGAGCGTGGTCTCGGTCGGCGCTGGCGCCGACGCATCGCCGCCGACCGCGGGCGTGCGTGCGAACAGCGCCGCGAGGTCGTTGCCGAAGCGGCAGGAGACGACGTAGGCCGCGGCCAGGATGCCGATGCGGCTGACCTGCCAGATCAGGCCCTTGAACAGGCCGATGACGAAGAACACCAGCAGCACCGCCAGCGCCGTGTGGTCGACCCAGGTGAGGGTGGCCAGCTCGTGCATCGCGTGCTGCACATCCGCCGCCCCGGGCACGCTGCCACCTGCTGCAGGGTCCTGGATCACGGCGACCGATCATGCCGGCGTTGCGTACCAGGTCCAGGGCCAGGCCCAGCGGATTGCATTCGGCCGGCGTGAGCGTCAGTCTTTGGCACGATGAGCCGAGACGAAGCGAAGGCCACCGAAGTGGCAGTGGCGAAGCTGGCCGCGAAGCTGGCGGCCGATCCTCGCCTGCGCGCCGAGGTGCAGCGGGCCCGTCGCGAGTTCTTCGGCGCCAGTGCCCGCGCCGACGAAGATCGTGCCGCTGCCGTGCCCGGCGCCGCCAGCGCCGCCGAACATCGCTTCGCCGAGTGGTTCGCGCTCGAACGCGGCTGCGACACCTTGGGCGACGTGCCGGTCGAGCTGCCGGCCTACGGCGAGTTCGCCGACGAGTTGATGGGTTCGCTGGCCGGGGTGTTCCTGGTGCAGGATGCGATCGGCGGCGCCGTCAGTGCCCGCGACCTGCAGGACGACACCGTGCTCGACCTGATGGTGCCGCCGCAGTCGCTGCGCGAAGGCGACCTGCTGGTCGGGCGCCTGTTCCCGAGCGGCCCAGGCACCTACACGCCATCGACGGCGTGCGCGGTGTTCCGCCCCGGCGTCGAGCTCGGCCGCGCGTTCGCGCGCGACCTGCAACGCCTCGAGCTCGATCGCCGGCTGCAGCAGGTCGAACTCGAGCACCTGCTGCTGCGCCGTCCGGAACAGACGCAGAGCCCGACGGCGGCGCTGGCCGCGGCCGTGCCGGTCGCCGGTGCGCCCGCAGCCGAGGCACCGCCGACGGTGCCGCTCGAACACCTCGAAGCCGATCTGGAGGGGTTGCTGCGCGAAGCCGGCAGCGAGCTGTCGGCGGCGACGATCAGCCAGCAGCTGGCGTTGGTGGCCCGCCCGGGCCAGGTGATCGGCCCGCTGCTCGACGAGATGGCGTTCGACAGCGACGTCGATCTCGATCGCCTGCGCGACCTGTTGCTGCAGATCTGGAACGCGCACCACGCCGAAGCGGACGATGCGGCGAGCGCGGTCGACGGCGCGGTGCCCGGTGCGGCGCCGGGCGAGACGCTCGGCGAGCGTCTCGTGCGCACGCTCGACGAGGGCCTTGCGCAGAAGCGCGACGTCGCCGACCTGTTCGCGCAGCTCGAACGCATGGCGGGCATCGAACCCGAGCCTGAGGACGCCGAGGACGTTGCCGATCCGGCCGACAGCGGTGAGGACGCGGACGACGATGCGTTCGACGGCGACGGAGGCGACGACGAAGAGCTCGGCGACGAAGACGCCGACGGCGAGCGCAGCCCGGGGCAGGCGGGCAGAGCGGCGGCGAAGCGTGGTGCGGCAGCGCGCCGCAGCGACGTCGACGAGGCCGACGAAGCCACGTTCGGCGACCCGGACGCCGGCGACCTCGAGCCGCTGGTCGAGGAGTATTTGTGGGAGAGCGGTCGCACCGACGCCGAGACACCGCTGCGGCTGTGGACCGAACTGCAGCGCAACGCCCCGCTGCCGCGCGTGGACCTCGAGCAGGTCACCGCCGGCGACCTGATGCGGCTCCTGTTGCACGTCTACCTGGGTGCTGCCCCGGCTCGCCGCGCCGCCGCCGTGCAGGATGCGTTCGCGGAGCTGCGCCGGTTCTACGACTGGGCCGCCAGCACGCAGGAACTCGACTTCCGCAGCGTGCTGACGCATTGCCAAGGGTCGCTGCTGACGCAGCTCGATCGCCTGCACGCCGCCAGCCAGGCGCTGTCGAACGAGCAGCGGCCGGCCTCGCGCCCCGGGATCCTGCAGGTCGAGGACGTCGGGCCGACCGGCTTCGGCGTGCGCGACGACGACGGCGGCACGCACTGGATCGCCACCACGCAAGCCGTCGCGGCGCAGCTGCAGGTCGGCGATCTTGTGCTCGGTGCGCTGGCGCCGTCCCGCAGCGGTGGCTCGCAGCGCACGCTGCAGGGCCTGGTGGTGGTGCTGCCGGAGCAGGCGCGCGAGCTCATGGAGTAGCGCCGGTCGCACCGCGCCGTGCGCAGCGGCGGTGAGTGCGTGCCCCCGCCGGTCCGATAGCTCGGGCTGGAGGTTCCGGATGGCCTGGGAGACCGCGCTCGATCGTCTGCTGCTGCAACAGATCCATTTGGCCGAGAAGGGCGAGACCAAGGCCGACGTCCGCCAGCAGCTGCTCGACTACTGGCAGTGCGCCGGGCCGCGGCCGGGCAGCTGCTTCCTGGTCGGCTACGCGCGCACGCTGCTCGGCGTCGACCTGCCGTCGGGCGGCACCGACGCGCAGTCGCGCCGCTGGAGCCTGTTCGGCGTCATCCGCGCCCACGACCGCAAGGGCGATCGCGAGAAGATCGCCGCCGTGCTCGAGGACCCGCAAGCGCTGCTCGACCTGCTGAGCGACCCGACGCTGGCCGGCAACGTGCTACCGCTGGTCGTGCGTTCGCTGTTCTGGTCGGGCGACCTGAAGCTCGCCGTGCGCGCGATCCAGTACCTCGCCGCCGAGCCGGGCACCGGCGAACTCGACGTCATCGTCGACGCCGCCGTCACCGACCTGCTCGGCCGCCTAGAATCGCGCATCGACACCGACGACCAGGAGAGCACCGCGTCGATCCTCGGCAAGGTGCTCGGCATGTCGGGATTCGAGCGCCTGCCAGCCGACGTGCAGTCGCGCTACCACCGGGCCCTCGCCGAACGCCTGCTCGCCGCCAGCGAGTGGCAGATGGCGATCGAAGCCGCCGAGAAGGCCGAACGGCTCGCCGCCGGCCAGCCGATGCTCGCCAGCGCCGCGGCGCTGGTCGCCGCGCTGGGCGAGCTGCGCCAGCACGACACCGTCAGCGTCGAACCGCACCAGGAACGCGCCGAACGCGAACGCGCGCTCATTCGTCTGCAGCACGTCGCCGAACAGCCGGAAACGGCGGCGCCGGAGGCGGTCTACCTGCGCAGCCTGCTGGCCTACGAGATCGGCGACATGCACGCGGCGGCGCGCGGCTTCGACCGCGCCATCGCCGGGCTGCGCCGGCTCGAAGGCCGCGACGTGCAGCTGCGCGACCGCGCGCGCTTCTTCCAGGCTGCGGCGCTGCTGACCGCCGGCGACGCCGCCGAGACGACGCGCGCGCTGCGGCTGATGGAGCAGGCGCTGGCGACGGTGAAGCCCGACCTCGAGAGCTTCTACGCGGTGCACGAGGCGCTGAAGAAGCACGACCGCAAGCTGTCGCTGCGCTTCCTCGACGCCGTCGACGTCGGCCGCGGCTCCTCGCCGGACCAGTTGCTGTTCGTCGCGCTGGAGTATCTGGGCCTCGGCGAAGCGCAGCCGGCGCTGATGTCGGCGCGGCGCGTGCTCGAGGTCGCGCTCGACCTCGACCAGCGCATCGACGCGCTGCGCGTGGTGCTGACCGCGCACAACATGCTCGGCGAACGCGACCAGGCGCGCGCCTGCTACGCCGAGATGCGCGAACTGCTGCAGCAACGCGGCAAGTTCGAGGCGCTGGAGAAGCTGCTGAAGAACGAGGACTTCGTCGGCCAGGCGCTGGACCACCTCGAGATCAAGGTCGAACTGGCAGCGGTCTACGAGGAGATGGAGGGCCGCGACTACGACCGCGCGTCGCTGCAGGTGCAGATCGCGCGTTCGCTGCGTGCGCGCAAGGACGTCGAGTCGCTGCAGCAGGCGCACGGCCTGCTGCAGGAGGTGGCCTGCGTCTACCCGGAGCTGGCCAAGGACGATCTGGCGGCGATCGAGAAGCTGCTGGAACTGGACGACGAGACGCCGGCGAACGGCGACGACGCACGCGAAGCGGTGGCGGCGCTGCAGAAGAGCCTCGGCCGCAAGGTGCGTGTGCTGGTCGTCGGCGGCAACGAACGCCAGCGCCGGCACCATCCACGGCTCGACAAGTTGTCGGCGGAGTGGGGCTTCGACGGCGAGTGGTTGATGACCAACTACACGTCGCCGCAGAAGATCGTGTCGACGATCGCCGATCGCATGCGTGCGGGCCTCGACCTGCTGCTGCTGCTGCACTGGAACCGCCACGAGACGACCGAACCGGCACTCGAACTGGCGCGCACCGCCGGCGTGCCGGCGCGCACCGTGCACTACGCCGGCTTCACCAGCCTGCAGGTGGCGATGGCCGAGCAGCTGCAGCGACTGGCGGCGCAGGCGCCGGCGGCGCCGAGCAAGGGCCGCGCGCGCTGAGCGCGCTG
>CANGSN010000164.1 GCA_947455805.1 Planctomycetota bacterium | reverse complement strand
TCGGGAACTTACGCGCCTCCCGGACGGCCTCCAGATAACGTTGGAACAACGCCACCGGGATCGCCGCCAGCCGCTGGTAGGCGACAGACTGCTTCTTGCTGATCCCCTCCGGCAGGCCCGAACCGGAAACGGTGCCCCTGGGGCACCTTTTTGTAGGCCGGCCACGGGCAACGGTTTGCGCCAAGTGCGCCCCCAGATCGCGTTCGACTTCGAGCCGGTAGACCGCGAGGCGCACCATCTCCTCGTAGGCTAGGTCGCACTTCGCTGCGGCAGCCTGCATCGCCGAGACCATGCGATGCAGATCCTGCGACCTCCCCGCCTCACGCGCCTCCACGCGCGCGATCTCGAACTGCTGCGGCGAGGGCACGACGATGGACCCCATCGCAGGCACCAGAAGTGCCGCCTTCGGAACATCTACTTGGCCGCTGCCTCGTGGCACGACAACACGCATCCCTTCCTGACCCATCTCGGGGGCTTCGCTTTCCACGCGCACACCTATTTTTCGTCACGGTGGCGACGCCTTGGCTGCCGGACTGGCGAGAGACGGAGCGGGCGACGCGGCCGTACTCCGGCCGTAGCCCCTTCCCCAGGAACGGGGCGCATCTGTGGTTCAATCTGGCGGTTTTCGCACTTTTTTTCGGCGACCGCTTCCGCGCGCTACGTAGGCGCCGTCTCGCAATGCGCCGTCGCGTGGACTTTTTCGGCAACCCTCCGATAATCGAGCGATGAGCACTCCCGCCACTTCCTCGCGCACCCGTGGTCGCCCCATCGACCCGAACTCCACCTCCGGCAAGATCCGCGCGCTGCTGACCTCGGGCACACAGGAAGCCGACATCGCCAAGAAGCTCGGCTGCGCGCAGTCGCTGGTCTACAACGTCAGGGTGCGCATGAACGGCGGCAAGAAGTCGGGCCGAGGACCGGGCCGCCCACGGAAGTCGGCCGCGCCGGCCGCCGCGATGGACGGCCTCGCGGGCATCGTCGACATGGTCAAGAAGAGCGAAGCCGAGCGGGCGCGGCTGCACGGCGCGCTGACCAAGATGGCGGCGATCCTGCGCGAAGCGTTGGCGTAGCAGCGGTTACGTCGGTGCTCGAAGGCGCGGTGGATTCCCAAGAAAGCCCTGCATGCGCGGGCACCATCACCCCTCTCTGGTGAACGCCCCGACTCCACTGCACCACGACCATGGACGACACCCCCGCCCGCGACCAGGATGACCTCACCCGCTACGTCCTGGCACAGATGTCCCTGGACGAGCAGCTCGCGTTCGAGGTGCGCATGACCGAGGACCAGCAGCTCGCGCGCGCCGTCGCCGCCGCCATGGTCATCGACGACCTCTTGTTCCGCGCCGCTGGGCCACAAGGTGGCGATCCCTCAATCGGCCGGGCCTGAGCCGGCACACTGGGACACGGGATCCCCGGTCCGGTCGCGACAAGATCGCGGCATCCAGATCGGTTGCCACTTCGCGCAGTCGACGTACGTTGCAGGCACGGCTACCGGGTCGCCGAGGGGAGCAGGCCCTCGTCGCCCCACGCACACACCGCGCCGGGGTCGTCCAGCAACGGACGTAAAGCCTGACTCTCCTTCTTCCCCTTTCCCATCAGCTCCCCCGGCGCACCTTCTTCCTCGACGGCAACCGCCCATGGACCCGGCCGACAGCTTCTTCCAGGCGTTGGACAGCGAGCAGCTGCTCAAGGAGCACGGTCGCAGCCTCGTCGCCGACGCCCGCGAGCTGCTGCGGCAGGATCCGCAGGCCAGGGTCGCCGGGATGATCACCATGCCGGACTCGCCCGACGCGCCGGCCATCCGCGACTTCTTGGCGAAGATGACGGGCCAGGCGCCGCCGAACGGCCTGATGGTCGGCACGGTGCCGAGGGCCGCCGTCGAACCGTTGCTGCGCGCGCGGACCGGGACGGAGCACTGGCTGGAGCAGGGCTGGCAGCCGCAGCGGGTGCTGCCGGTGGTCGTCTCGACGCGCGATGGGCACCGGTTCGGGTTCTTCCCGCTGGCCGAGGGCGCGGCGGAGGCGTAGGGCGCTGAGTGGCGCATTTCCTACAGCATCGGACCTTCACCGATAGCCGCCCCCGCAGCCCTGAGTGTAGTCGGTGATGAGCCAAGCGACCTAAAATAGCCACAGCCAACAGGACAACGGAGTCCCGATGCCGCTACTTTCACACGTCCCTTCGGCAGCTGACTCTCATCCGGTCAAGCATGTCGTCCGTGCTTCCTTTTAGACGGGGAAAGAGAGCGGGGTCCAGATTGTAGCCAAGCTGTATCGTTCCATCATGGCTCTTAACTCCAATGGGTCTCAGGCCGCACCACATCTGTGCGAGCGCAATGTCGCCAGTCAGCGCACAGACAGAATCGGGCATTGTCACGCCCGTCGACAGCACTTCCATCTGGCGGATGTCGGCGACAGCATTATAGGAAGCTTGCCGCCATCCTCGCCCGGCAGAGCGAATATCGGCCAGTTTGAGTAGCCTGCCTGCAGGTCGCTGGTCTGTACCTTCGTAGAGCTTCGCCAGCACAGTCAGCACCACCAAGGTTAATGGTCTAACTCGCAAATCCGCAGCCGTCTGTAGAACGAACTTCTCGGCCGTCCGAAGCTCGGACGTCGAGACAGAGTCCACCAGACGCTGCGAGACTGCATAAAGGAACCCCTGTTCGCGACGCAGCCTTGGAACAAAGGCCAAGTGCTGCTGGCACATTTGAGCAAGGGCGACTCCATCGAACTTGACCGTATTGGCTCGCGGCAGGGTTCGCATAACAACTTCCGTCGCGTCCCGCACTTCATTATCAAACTCACTGCGACACAATGGACGCCTCTTGCTTCCCTCCATCGCTCCCAGTATCGGGTTTACGTAGAATCCATCAGTATCCATCCAGGCCAATGGGTGCCGCATGCCGTGCCCAGCGGCTTGTAGCCTTCGCAAGTCGGAAAGCACATTTCGGTCCAACATCATTCGCGTGCCGCCACGAAGCAAGAAGTCGGGCGGCAGCACACCACTAGGCACCAATCCGTAGTGGGGAATGCCATCCGGAAACGACATGTCGAATTCGATGGCCTTTTCACCGCCAACCCGCACCCCCGCTGCATCGTGCTCACGAACACGAGCGCGAATCTTGAACACAGTCTGCCTCTTGCCGATGTAGCTGCACAGGCTCTCGAAAGACAAGGGCTCGGCTTGGAGGACCTCGAAAACGCGAGCACTCCCATCGCGCGCGCGCAGGCGAATCGCGTAAGCCATCAACATAGACCGTAGGCTGAATGGGCTGGCGTCGCTCATCTTTCTCGCTAGCCGGAGCATTCGAGACACCAGTCCCAGCTCCCATCCAAGCGGCTCTAGTCCTCAACCCATGAGGCGCCCGCTTGGCCAAGTCCGCCGCCGCCCCGTCGCCGGTCGAGATCGTCCCGATCTCCCGGCTGTTCTGCTCCCCGACGAACCCGCGCAAGAACGACGCGGCCGTCCCCCCCACGTCGCCGCCAGCACCCGCCGCTTCGGCTGGCAGCAGCACATCGTCGCGCACCGCAGCGGTGAGGTGATCGCCGGCAACACCCGGCTCAAGGCCGCGCAGGAGCTCGGCATAAAAGGACGTGCCGGTGTGGTGGTTCGACGGCACCGACCTCGACGCCGTGGCGTTCTCGATCGCCGACAACAGGTCGCACGAGTTCGCGTCCTGGGACGAGCTCGAGCTGGCCAAGCTGCTGCAACAGCTCAAGGCCCAGGACTCGCTCGACCATCAACGACTACGACAAGGTCGAGGACACCGAACTGCGCCGCGAGCTCGAACGCTTGCCGGTGGCGAACGCGCTGCGGTTGGCTGCTGGCGCCGAGTGCGTGTCAGTACCAGTGCAAGTAAACCAGGGGCCGAGTGAGGCCGATCGGGGCCGCTCCGGGCCGCACGAGGGCGATGCTGCGGACAGCGTCGAATCGGCGAATGGCGGCCAAACTCGCGGTTCCTGGCCGGCAATGGCCGCTGCTGGCCGCTCGGGGCCGCAGCACGGTGCGCGGGGTGAAAAAATGGGCCCTGCAGGATTCGAACCTGCAACCAAGCGGGTATGAGCCGCCAGCTCTGACCGTTGAGCTAAGGGCCCGCGCGGTGCGCCGGTATACCATCTGCCCCACACCACCGCATGCCGACCCTCGACCATCCCAACCTCGTCAACCGCCTGCGCGTACTCCAGGCCGACATCCGCGCCGCGCTGCGCGCCCACATGCGCAGCCAGGAAGTCGGCGTGCTGTCGCGCGAGGTGCGCGACGACTCGGGCGACACGATCTTCGGCATCGACGCGGAGGTCGAGGACATCCTGATCCAGCACTGCCAGGACTGGGGCAAGACGCAGCACTTCGTGCTCGTCGCCGAAGGCATCGATCCGGACGGGTTGCAGTTCGGCCAACCGGGGCGCGGCGGGCCGCCGTTCCGGCTGCTGGTCGATCCGATCGACGGCACGCGCGGGTTGATGTTCGACAAGCGCTCGGCGTGGTGCCTGATGGGGTTGGCACCGGAGAAGGGCAAGGCGACGCGCTTGTCCGACATCGAGATCGCGGTGATGACCGAACTGCCGACGACGCGGCAGTCGACCAGCGACGTGCTGTGGGCGATCGCCGGCAAGGGTGCCCACGGCGAACGGCACGACATCGGCACCGGCGCACCGCGGCCGCTCGTGCTGGTGCCGAGCCAGGCGACGACGCTGCGGCACGGGTTCGCGACGGTGGTCAACTACTTCCAGGGCGGCAAGGAACTGATCTCGCGCCTCGAGGAGGCGATCTTCCTGCGCGCACTCGGTGCGTGGAACCCGGAGAAGGCCGAGATCTATGCCGACCAGTACATCAGCTCCGGCGGCCAGCTCGCCGAGGTGGCACTCGGCCGCGATCGCTTCGTGCTCGACGTGCGGCCGCTGGTGCACCAGAAGCTCGGCGTGAAGTCGTCGCTGGCGAGCCGGCCCTACGACATCGTGACGATGCGCATCGCGCAGGAGGCCGGCTGCGTCGTCTGCGACCCGTATGGCGCGCCGCTCGACGCGCCGCTCGACGTCAGCACGAACGTCGCGTTCGCGTGCTACGCCAACAAGCAGCTGGCGGCGCAGCTGATCCCGATCGTGCGCGAAGAAGTGCGCCGCCACCTCGGCTGAAGGCCGACGGGATCGCGGACAGGGCGCAGCGGCGTCCGCGAGGGACACCGCCGCACCGCGTGCGTCACTTCGCTTCGAGCGCGGCCTTGACCGCCGTCTTCAGCGCTTCGCCGCGCAGGTTCATGCCGGCGATCTTGCCGTCCTTGCCGATCAGGATCGTCGCCGGGATCGAGTTGATGTCGTGCAGCTGCGCGATCTCGGCCTGCCAGAACTTGCCGTCGTAGACGTGGCGCCAGCTCATGCCGCGATCCTTGATCGTGCTGACGAGCTTCTCCTTGTCGGTGTCGCGGTCGAGCGAGATGCCGAGGATCTCGAAGCCCTGGCCGTGGAGCTCCTCGTAGGTCTCGAGCACGTGCGGCAGCTCGGCCATGCACGGGCCGCACCACGTCGCCCAGAAGTCGATCAGCAACACCTTGCCCTTGTAGTCGGCCGGCGAGACGTCCTTGCCGTCCATGTCCTTCGTGGTGAACGCGACCGGGTCGCCGCCGACCTTCATGTTCGCGGCCGCCATCTTCGAAGCGGCGGTCTTGCCGGCCTTGGTGTTCGGGAACTGCTTGACGACTGCCTCCAGCGCCGCGGCGAACGCAGCCTTGTCGTCGCGCTTCGTGCGCTTCACCGAGTTGGCGTCGTGCAGCAGCAGCGTCGCCTTGTCCTCGTCGGTCACAGCCGACGCCTTGATCTCGGCCATCAGCTTGTCGGCGGCCTCGTTGTCGCGCAGGCCCTGGCGCAGCGCGTTCACCAGCTCGAGGCGCTCGTCCATCGTCTTCGCCTTGGCGGTGGCGTTCTCGACGAACAGCTTCGCCTGGTCGGCGAGGTTGGCGTTCTTGGCGACCATCGCCGCGCGCACAGCACCGGTCATGTCGAGGTGCGTGACGTCGATGCCGGCGAGTGCTTGCTTCACCGCCGCTTCGTCCTTCGCCATGCCCGCGATCTGCGCCATCTCGAGGTGCGCCTTCGCCGCCTCGGCCGTCTTCGGGAAGTCCTTCGCGAACGCCTCCAGGTCCGCCGCGCGCTCCTTCAGCGCCGCGTCGCGGGCGGCGGTGTCGCCGCGCTTCACGCCGCGCATGCGCGTCGCCTGCTTGTCGTCGAGTTCCTTCCACTTGCCGGCGGCACCACCCTGAGCCTGGGCGGCGGCAGCGGGCGCGGCGGCGGCCGGAGCCGGGGTTTGCGCGGCGACGCCGACGCAGATCGAAGACAGCAACACGAGGACTTGCAGGGAGCGCATTGGGTTCCTTTGGGGTGAACGGAGGCGTGGCATGCTACGACGCCAGCCTCCATCCGGACGGACTGCATTCGTCACGGATCTGCCCCGAACCCACCCGCCGACGTCATTCCGTGGGGCGCGGCGCCCCCGGACGCTGCCAACCCGGCACCTGCACGACGCGGTCTTCCTCCGCGATCCACGCCGACAACTGGCCGCCGTAACAGCAGCCGCTGTCGAGCCCGACGCACTGCGGCCGCACCACGAGCCCGCGCCGCGCCCAGTGCCCGAACACGACGCGGCGGCGCCCAGCATAGAAGTCGTCCCACGGCCGGAACGGCGGCCCCGGCGGCGGCCAGTCGTCGTCGGGCTGACGCCCAGAGGCGTCGCAGTAGCGCACGTTGACGGCGTAGTTCACTTCGTCCGGGCTGAGCGGCGCCTGCAGCTTGGCGGCGTCCCAATGCGGGTGCAGCCCGGCGTGCACCATGACGACGTCGTCGAACAGGCGAACGACCGGCTGCTGCTGCAGCCACGCGCGCTGCGCCGGTTCGCCGCGGCCCTTCGCCAGCCAATGCAGGTCG
>CANGSN010000163.1 GCA_947455805.1 Planctomycetota bacterium | reverse complement strand
CAGCGCCAGCACCGCCGGTGCATCGGCCTTGGCGGCGCCGACCAGTTCGGCGAGTTCGCGCTGCTCGGCCGGCGTGCACGTGGCGAACGCGGCGTCGACGATGCGCTTGACGAAGCCGTCGTAGCTGGCACCGCCCTTCCGCGTGCGCGCTTGCTGCAGGAACGTGAAGTAGGTGCGGCGCTGCACCAGCGTCCAGCCGTGCTTGACGATGCGCAGCGCGTCGGCGATCGCCAGCTGCCCGATCGGCGGCATCGACTTCGCCATCGCCGCGATCACGCCGCTGTACTGGCTGCCATAGACGTCGCTGCCTTCCTGGATGCTGGCCCACGCCGGCACCGGCGACGGGCGCAGTTCGGCGAGCAGCGGCACCGCCTTGTCGAGCAGGCCGGGTGCGTCGACGTAGGCGAGCAGTTCGCACAGGTCCTGGTCGACGCGCTCGTTGCCGGTCGGAAACAGCGGCAGCAGCCGCTGCGCGACCAGCGCTCGCTGCGCTTCGTTCGCCGGGCCGAGGCGCATGAGTCCCAGGGCATGCGCGCGCAACCAGGCGATCTGTGGCTCTGTTCCCTCCAGGCTCGCGAACGGCAACGCGCCAAGCCCATCGAGCACCTGCGGCAAGTCGCTCGCGGTGCCTGTGCGCGCCAGCGCGACGAGCCCCGCCAGCCGCCTCCGCGGCTCCTTGGCGGAGATTGCAGCAATGACCTCCGCGCGCTGCGCCGCGGGATCCATGTTCGCCAACAGCCACCAGACGCCCCACGACAGAGGTTCAGCCTCAGCAAGCAACACCGATGGCGGCATCCACGACGCCTGCGACCAGAGTTCTGGCTCGATCTGCAGGAGGCGCGACGGCAGCCCACGCCCGCCCGTGACGATGTAACCGTCTGCAAGGTCCGCAACCGGCCACGGCGCGCCGCGGAGAGCAGGCCGACACGCGCCGGACACGCCGTCGGCCCGGTAGAGCACACCGAACGTCCAGTCGAGCATGACGAAGCCGTCGCCGCAGCGCGCCATGCCGGTCGGCGAGCCTGGGCCGACGTCCATCCACGCCGGCGGGCACTCCGGATAGTCGGCCGGCCACTTGGCGCTGCCGATGCGCCAGCCGTAGTCGACGCCGGGGATCACTTCGAGCACCCGCGTCGGCCGGTACCACGGCGTGCCGAGGTCCCACTCCATGTCGGAGTCGTAGGTCAGCACCCGCCCGCCGGTCAGCACGACGAGGTCGTACGGATTGCGGAAGCCGCAGGTCAGCAGTTCGAACTGCTTGCCGTTGCGATCGCACTGGCAGACCCAACCACCGGGCGGCGAGTGGCCTTCCCAGTACGGGTTCGGATCGTCGAGCCGCGGCAGCAGCCGATCCTCGGCCCAATCGGTGCGCACGCGGCTCTTCGCCAGCGGCGGCAGCTTGGTCTGGTTGCCGGCGACGACCAGCAGATGCTCGCCGTCGGGTGCTATGACGACCGAGTGCGGGCCGTGTTCGCCGCGCCCGTCGAACGCCTGCAGCAGCTCCTTCTGGTCGAGCATGCCGTCGCCGTCGCGGTCGCGCAGGCGGTAGAGGCCGGGGTCCTGCTCGTTGACGACAGCGTAGAGCGCGTCGAACGCCCACAGCAGGCCGTGCGCGCCGCCGAGCTCCACCGGCACCTTGACCACCTGCGTCGGCTCACCGAGCTGCTTCGCCGGCGTGATGCGGTAGAGCCCGCCGCCTTGGGCACCGGCGTAGAGATCGCCGTTCGGCGCCTTCGCCAGCGACACCCACGAGCCGAGCGCGCGCGGCACCGCGAACAGCTGCCGCACCGGCAGCGACGCCGAGTCGCCAGCGCCGACGGCTTCGACCTCGGCGAACGGCACCGCCAGCTGCGCTGCGAACGGATCGCCGCCGCCGGTGAACGCCTCGAACGACACCTGCCCGGTCCACGGGGCGCGGCGGCCACCGACCGGGAACAGCACCGTCGCCGGCTGCCAGCCGTCGCCAGCGAACGTCGGCGTGTTCCAGCCGTCGGGGTCGTCGTCACTGCAGAGCCACGTCGCGTCGGTGACGAGTTCCTGGTCGCTGCCGTCGACGCGCCACGACAAACGCGCGGCGAGACCCGCTGGCCCGCCGTCGTTCCAACCGTGCACGGCGAGCACGTTCGCACCCTGGCGCAGGTGCTTCGTCACGTCGACGCGCAGCGGCGTCTCCCACGCGTCGCTGCTGCCGACCTGTTCGCCGTTCAGGTAGACGCGGCAATGGTTGTCGCAGCTGACGACCAGCTGCGCGTCGCTCGCGTCCTTGCCGAGCTCGAAGTTGCGGCGGAAGAACACTTCCTCCTCGGCTTCGGCACTGCGATCCCAGATCCAGCGCGGCAGCGCCGTCTCGGCCGCCGTCGGTTGCGCAGCGAGCTTCTGCAGGGCGGCGACCGCAGGCGGCACCGGCACCACGTTGGCCATCGCCGCCGCATCGGCGAACTCCTCGAGCACGAGCCCGCGGAACGCGACCGTCATCGGCGCGCCAGCGTGCAGCTGCAGCGCCAGCACCCCGCGCCGCGGCGCCAGAGCACGCACGTCGTCGATCGCGGTGACGACGACGCCGTCGACTTCGTGCCAGCACAGCCCGCCCATGGCGACGATGCGCAGCCGATGCCAGGTGTCGAGCGAACGCGCGATCGGCCGCGCGATCGCGCCGAGCTGGCGTGCACCGCCATCGCGGCGCTGCACCATCTGGCCCGCGCGCGCGACGATGCCGTCGCCCTGCTCGTCGTAGAGCATCGCCGTGAACTCAGGGGCCGGGTGCCAATCGCACTGCGGCCCGGCGACGCGGAAGCCCGGCCCCGGCAGTTCGCGGCTGCGGTACTGCACGCCGCTGTTGTTGTCGCCGGACAGGCGCACTTCGCAGGTCAGCACGAAGTCGCCGACTTCGCGGCCGTCGAGCACGAGGAACGTGTTGGCAGCGACCTTCTGCCCGACCGACGAGCCGGTGATGGCGCCGTCCTGCACGTTCCAGATCGCCGGATCGCCGCGCCAACCGCGCAGTGTGCTGCCGTCGAACAGGCGTTCGCCGGCTGCGGGATCCTGGGCGGAGACGAAGCTGCCGAGCAGCAACGGGACGAGGAGGGCGCGCATGCGTGCGCGCAGTGTCACCGGCCGTTCCTGCGCGGTCCACCCGCTGCCGCGCGCCGTCGCCGACCTCGTGGACCACGGCGTGCTACCCTTGGGTCATGCGCTTCCTCCCCCTGACTGCGTGCGCGTTGCTGTTCGCGCTCCCGGCGAAGGCCGACAAGTTCTGGTTGGCCGAGGCCTCCAACACCCCCGCGAACCAGGCCAGCACCCCGAACTTCGTCGAGGGCGTGCTGCTGGAAGAGGCCGACGGCATGTATGTGCTGCGCGTCGTCGGCGGCGAGCTGCGGCTGCCGAAGGCCTCCGTCAGCAAGGTCGAGAAGGACGGGCTGACGATCGGCGCGATCGAGCAGGCCGAGAAGGCCGCGGCCGAGAAGCTGGCGCTGCAGAACCGCGAACGCGAACTCGAACAGCGCGCGGCGAAGAAGGCGCGCGAGATCCAGGTGCTCGAAGCTTCGGCGCGGCGGGCCGACAAGCCGGCGGACGCCACCGCGTCCCCAGCCCGAGCGCCGCAAGCGCCGGTGTTCGACCCGGTGATCGGCGTCGCCCGCGGCGTCGTGCCGGCCGGCGATCTGCTGGCCGACGCGCAGATCGCCTACGAGCTGACCAAGGACCGCCGCTACCTGCGCGTCATCCGCCAGCTGCGCCGCCTGCGCTGAACGGCGGCATGGCCGCGTGCAACTAGCGCTGGCACCCCAGCGAACCCGAGGCTCCAATGCGTGGCCGAACCCTACGCGTCCAGGAGTCTTCATGCGCCGCCTGCTGTTGTCGCTGTCCGTTCTGTCGCTGTTCGCCGCCTGCTCGTCGGAGCCGGCCCAGGCCAAGGTCGATCCACTGAAGGCGCCGCTGGGCCTGGAAGACGTCCAGCTGGTGACCAACCCGGACAATCCGGTCACGCTGGCCAAGGTCGAACTCGGCAAGCAGCTGTTCTTCGACGCGCGCTTGTCCGGCACCGGCACGATGGCGTGCAGCAACTGCCACCTGCCCGAGCAGGCGTTCACCGACGGCCGCGCGCTGTCGCCGAAGGACGACGGCAAGACCAACACGCGCAACTCGCCGACGATGCTAAACGTCGGCTACCTCGATCGCCTCTACTGGGATGGCCGCGCGACGTCGCTCGAGGGCAACGTCGGGGCCGCCTGGAAGGCGCAGATCGGTGGCAAGCCCGAGGAGGTCTCGGCGCGCCTCGCCGCGGTGCCCGACTACGTGAAGGCGTTCCAGGAGGCGTTCCAGGCGCCGCCGAGCGCGAAGACCATCGTCCAGGCGCTGGCGTCGTTCCTGCGCACGCTGCGCAGCGGCGACTCGGCCTACGACCGCTACAAGGCCGGCAAGGAGGACGCGCTCAGCGCCGACGCCAAGGCCGGCATGAACCTGTTCGTCGGCAAGGCCGGCTGCGCCATGTGCCACCTGCCGCCGCTGTTCACCAACCGCGGCTTCCACAACGTCGGCATCGGCATGAGCGCCGAGACGCCGGACATCGGCGCGGCGAGCGACAAGTCGTTCAACGACAAGGCGCGCACCGGCCAGTTCAAGACGCCGACGCTGCGCGACGTCGCCAAGACGGCGCCCTACTTCCACGACGGCAGCGTGAAGACGCTGAAGGAAGCGGTGGCGCTGATGGCGTCGGGCGGGCTCGCCAATCCGCACAAGGACCCGACGCTCGTGGATCGCAAGCTGACCGAGCAGGAGATCGACCAGCTGGTCGCGTTCCTCGAGTCGCTGAGCGGCAACGTCGCGTGGACGCCGCCGGCCGTTCCGAAGTGACGCGTGCCGAGGGGAAGCCCGCCGAAGGGACGCGCGAGCCTCAGCCCGAACGCATCTGCTCGGCGATCGCCTCGAGCTCCTCCCAGCGCGCGTAGAGCGCCTGGATGCGGCCCGGCAGCTGCTGCCGCTGCTTGGTCAGCTCGTCGTAGCGCGCGCGCCCAGCCGCCGTGTAGACGGCCGGGTCCTGCAGCCCCTGGTCGACGGCGGCCAGCTCCTGCTCGGCGCGTTCGATCTTCGCCGGCAGCTCGGCGAGCTCTTGCTGTTCGCGCGTGCTGAGCTTCTTGGCCTTCGGCTTGCCGGCCTGGGCCGCCTGCGCCGCCGCCTTCTGCTTCGCCGCGGCCGCCGCCTTCTGCGCCGCCGCTTCCGCCGCGGCCCGTTCTTCGGCCAGGTGCTCGAGCAGCAACGACAGGTCGCCTTCGTGCACGCGCACGTCGCCGCTGCCGTCGAGATGGACGATGCGGGTGGCGATGCGGTCGAGGAACCAGCGATCGTGGCTGACGACGATCGACGCCCCGCCGAACGCCAGCAGCGCGTCTTCGAGCGCGCGCAGCGACGCCAGGTCGAGGTCGTTGGTCGGCTCGTCGAGCACCAGCACGTTGCCACCGGCGCACAGCAGCTTGGCCAGCAGCACCCGGTTGCGCTCGCCGCCGGACAGGCTGCTGATGCGCGCGTGCTTCATCGGCCCGGGGAACAGGAACTGCTCGAGGAAGGTCTCGACGCGCATGCCGCGGCCGGCGACGACGACGTAGTCGTTGCCACCTGCGACCTCCTGCAACACGGTCTTCTCGGGATCGAGCGCGCTGCGCACCTGGTCGATGCCCGCGTACTGCACCGTCGGGCCGACCGCGACCTGGCCTTGGTCCGGCGCCAGCTGGCCGAGGCAGAGCTTCAGCAGCGTCGTCTTGCCGACGCCGTTCCGGCCGACGATGCCCAGGCGCTGGCCGGGGCCGAGTTCGAGGTCGAACGGGCGCAGGATCGTGCGCTCGCCGAACTTCTTGCCGACGCCGCGCAGGCGCAGCACGAAGTCGCCGAGCCGCGGGCCGTCCGGGATGCAGAACTCGAGCTCGCTCGGCTGCGGCGCTGGCGCCGCCGCCAGCAGCGCCGAGTGGCGGTCGATGCGCGCCTTCGCCTTGGTCGTGCGCGCCGGCGGCCCGCGCTTCACCCACTCGGTCTCGCGCCGCAGCGTGTTCAGGCGCGACTGCTCGTGCTTGCTCTCGCGCTCGAGGCGGTCGGCGCGCTGCACCAGGTAGCTGCGGTAGCCGCCGTCGTATTCGAACAGCTTGCCGCGATCGAACTCGACGATGCGCGTGCACAGCCGGTCGAGGAAGTAGCGGTCGTGCGTGATCAGCACGAGCGGGATCTCGGCGTCCAGCAGGAAGGACTCGAGCCAGTCGGTGACCTCGGCGTCGAGGTGGTTCGTCGGCTCGTCGAGCAGCAGCAGGTCGGGCTTGCTGAGCAAGAGCCGCGCCATCGCCGTGCGACGCCGTTCGCCGCCGGACAGGTCGCGGCAGCGCGCGTCGATGCGCGTCATGCCGAGGGCCTCCAACAAGGCGTCGGCGCGGTGGTCGACGTCGTGGCCGCCGCGCGTCTCCAGCTCGGCCTCGAGCCGCTCCTGTTCCTTCAGCAGCTTCTGCAGCCGCGCGTCGTCGAGGTCACTGGCCAACGCCGCGTGCACCGAGGCCAGCGCCGCCAGCGTCTGCTCGCGACCGACGAGGCCTTGCAAGACCGCCTCGTGCACCGTCGCGTCGGGCGGCAGCAACGGCTCCTGCGGCAGGTAGCCCAGGCGCAGTTCGCGGCGCATGGTGCGTTCGCCGGCATCGGCCGCGAGGTCGCCGGCGAGGATGCGCAGCATCGTCGACTTGCCGCAGCCATTGGGCCCGAGCAGTCCGATGCGCTCGCCTTCGCCGACGACCATCGACACCCCTTGCAGCAGGTGGCGATCGCCGAGGGTCACGTGCACGTCGTTCAGCGTCAGCAGGGCCATCGGCGGATGCTGGCCGAACGGCCGCGGCGCAGCAAGCGTGCGCTCGTGGCCTGATCCCCGCCAAGGCACTGCGCGCGGCCCGCGCCGCGGCT
>CANGSN010000162.1 GCA_947455805.1 Planctomycetota bacterium | reverse complement strand
GAGGACAGGATCTCGACAGTGTGTCGCTCGTGCCCGCGCGCGCAATCCGCACTTGTGTGACGCCTTGGTCGCAGCGTGTGCGGTCAGCCGAGTTCGCGCAGGCTCTGCTCGATGCCGGCGAGCTGCGCCTGCAGTGCTGCGAGCGACTGCCGTTCCTTCTCGATGACCGCCGGCGGCGCCTTGGCGACGAAGCCTTCGTTGCCGAGCTTCTTCTCGATGCCGCCGATCTGTGAGCACAGCTTGTCGGCTTCCTTCTGCAGCTTCGCCTGCTCCTTCGCGAGGTCGACGACGCCGAGTAGAAACGCCTTGCTGGCGCCGAGCACGACCGTGGCGCTGTCCTTCGTGCGCTGCGCGTCGGCCGCGATCTGCACCTCGCCGAGCCCGCTCATGTGCGCCAGCAGTGGCGCCGCGGCCTGCAGCACCGCGGCGTCGGCGCCGCTCGCCTGGAAGCGCGCCACCAGCCGGTCCTTCGGCGGCACCTGGTAGCGGGCGCGCGTCTCGCGGATCGCCACGCACCACTGCTGCATCGCCGCGATCTGCTGCTCGACCTCGCTCGCGCGCCACGCCGCGTCGCCGGTCGGCCACGCCGCCTGCACCAGCAGTTCGTCGTCGGCCAGTTCGTTGCCGGCGAACGGCGCCTGCACGCCGCGCACCGGCGCCAGCTCGCGCAGCTTGCTCCACAGCGTCTCGGTCAGGAACGGCACGAACGGGTGCAACAGCCGCAGCGTCTGGTCGAGCACCGCCGCCAGCACCTGCTCGGCGGTGGCGCGCGCTTCGAGCGCGGCGCCCTCGCGGCAGCGCGGCTTGATCATCTCGAGGTACCAGTCGCACAGCTCGTTCCAGAAGAAGTCGCGCGCGGCCCCGATCGCCGCCGACGGGTTGTAGCCGGCGAGGTGGCCGTGCACGGCGGTGATCGCCACCTGCAGGCGCGACAGGATCCAGCGGTCCTCGAGCGCCAGCTGTTGCGGCTGCAGCGCCTGGAACGGCTTGCCGGTCAGGTTCAGGAAGGCGAAGCGCGCGGCGTTGAACAGCTTGTTGCAGAAGTTCGCGCCGACGACGAAGCGTTCGCTGGTCGCCTTCGCCGGCGTGATGCCTTCCTTGCCGTACTGGCCGATCAGGTCCATCGGCTGCTTTGTCTCGGGATCGAGGAAGGTGCCGAGGTAGGGGCCCGGCTTCGCCGTCGCCAGGTCGACGAGGCGCTCGGGCTCGCCGGGCTTGGTGAACGGCGAGATCGCCGCCACCGGCAGGCGGATGTCCTGCGTGCCGGTCTGCAGTTCGCAGACGACGTAGCGCAGCGCGTCGGCGCCGTAGCGGGCGATGATGTCGAGCGGGTCGATGCCGTTGCCCTTCGACTTCGACATGCGCTCGCCCTTGCCGTCGAGGATGGTCGCGTGCAGGAACACGTCGGTGAACGGCACGTCGCCGAGGTTGTAGAGCCCGGTGACGACCATGCGCGCGACCCACAGCGTGATGATGTCGCGGCCGGTGACGAGGCAGCTGCCCGGGTAGTAGTAGGACAACGCATCGGGGCGCCCCGGCGCCTTGCCGAGCGGCGTCTGGCCGGCATCGACCTTGGCGCTGTCGGGGTGCGGCCAGCCGAGCGTGCTGTGCGGCCACAGCGCCGAGCTGAACCACGTGTCGAGCACGTCGGGGTCGAGCGAAAGGCCGACGCCCTGCAGCATCGCGCCGATCGAGGCGTCGGCTGCGGCGTCGCGAAAGCAGACCTGCACTTCGACGCTGGTGGGCGCGTTCGGTCCCTTCAGGTGCGCGAACGCGTCCTTCACCGACAAGCGCGTGCCGTCCGGCAGCAGGATCCACGCGGCGACGTCGTCGCGCTGCAGTTGCCCAGCGAGCATCGGCTCCAGCATCAGCAGCTGCTGGGCTGGCATGTCGCCGCGCCAGACGGGAATGCGGTGGCCCCACCAGAGCTGGCGGCTGATGCACCAGTCGCGCTTCTCGGCGAGCCACTGGTCGTACATCTTGCGGTAGCGCTCCGGATCCGGATGGAAGCCGACCGCCTTGCGTTTGGTGCCGTCGGCGAACGGCGGCAACGTGCCGGCGGTGGCGTCGAGCGCCACCTGCGCCAGGCCCTTGCCGCGGAACTCCTTCGCGGTGCCGCGGCCCATGACGACGCCGCCGTCGACGTCGGCCATGCGCACGAACCACTGCTTGCTGAGGTACGGCTCGACGATCGTCTTGCTGCGGTCGCTGTGGTCGACCTCGATGGCGCGGTCCTCGACCTTCTCGACCAGGCCCTGCTGCTCGAGGTCGGCCATGATGCGCTTGCGCGCGGCGAAGCGGTCGAGGCCCTGGTAGGCGCCGCCGTGCTGGTTCACCGTGCCGTCGGCGTTCAGCATGACGACCGCGCCGATCTCCGGATGGCGCTGCCACACCGCGTAGTCGTTCGGGTCGTGCGCCGGCGTGATCTTGACGCAGCCGGTGCCGAGCGACGGATCGGCCCACTCGTCGGCGAGGATCGGGACCGAACGGCCGACCAGCGGCAGCTGCACCTTGCGGCCAGCACGCGCCATCGCGGCGATCTGCACCAGCGCCGGCAGCACGTCCTGCGCGCGCTGCAGCAGCCGTTCGAGTTCGGCTTCGGCCGCGGCCTTCTCCTTGGCCGGCGCCTCGGCGACCTTCTGCCGCTGCTCGGCGATCGCCTTCTGCATGGCGCTGGCGGGGTCCGGGTGCACGGCGACGGCGGTGTCGCCGAGCATCGTCTCCGGCCGCGTCGTCGCCACCAGCACGTGCGTCGGTTCGCCAGCCTGCGGGGCCAGGACCGGATAGCGCAGGTAGTGGAACTTGCCCTGCACGGTCTCCTTGTAGAGCTCGTCGTCGGCGACCGCGGTCTGCAGTGCTACGTCCCAGTTGACGAGGCGGTTGCCGCGGAAGATCAGGCCGTCGCGGAACATCGCGAAGAACGTCTGTCGCACGGCGCGCGCGCAGACGTCGTCCATGGTGAAGCGCGCGCGGTCCCAGTCGCACGAGCAGCCCATCGCCTGCTGCTGGCCTCGGATGCGCTTCTGGCTGGTCGCTGCCCAGTCGTGGATGCGCGCGACCAGGGCGTCGCGGCCGATGTCGTGCCGCGTCTTGCCCTCGATCTCCTTCAGCCGCTTCTCGACCACCGCCTGCGTGGCGATGCCGGCGTGGTCGGTGCCGGCCTGCCACAGCGAGTTGTGCCCCTGCATGCGATGCCAGCGGATCAGCAGATCCTGCATGACGTTGTCCATCGCGTGCCCCATGTGCAGCGCCCCGGTGACGTTCGGCAGCGGCATCATCACCACGTAGCGGTCGTCGCGATCGTCGGGCGTGGCGGCGAACGCCTTCGACGAGAGCCAGCGCTCGGTGACGCGCGGCTCGAGGATCTGGGGTTCGTACTTCGGCGGCAGTTCGGTGCTCATCGGCGGGCGAACAGCTTAGGGACGGGCCTGCCCCGTGGCACTCCTCTGCTGCCGGCGCGCTTGCCATGGAGCCGCCGATGCGGGACCGTGCGACGCCGCATGACCCAGAGTCCGCCGCCGTCGACCACCCCGCCGGGCCGTTTCGCCCGCTGGCGCCAGCGCCTCGTGGCCCTCGGCCCGGCCGGGCCGCTGCTGGTGTTCTCGATGGTGGTGCCGATGCTCGGCACGTCGCTGGTGGCGACGACGACCGCGACGTGGCGCCCCTGGTTCGAAGGCGAGCCGTGGTCGGCGGCCTGGTTCGTGCCGCTCGGCGCGTTGCTGGCGGCGGCGGCGCTGCTGCCGACGCACGTCACGTCGCTCGCGGCCGGCTTCCTGTTCGGCGGCTGGCTCGGATCACTCTGCGCCTGGCTGGTGATCGCGCTCGGCGCCATCGTCGGCCATCGCCTGCTGCAGCCGCTGGTCGGCGAACGGGCGCTGCGGGCGCTCGCCGATTCGCCGCGCGCGCTGGTCGTGCACCAGGCGCTGCTCGGCCGCAGTGCCTGGCGTTCGATCTGGATCATCGCGCTGCTGCGGCTGTCGCCGGCGATGCCGTTCGCGACGACCAACCTGCTGCTGGCGGCGTTCGGCGTGCGCGGGCCGGTGTTCGTCACCGCCACGGCGCTCGGCATCACGCCGCGCGCGATCGCCGTCGCGGTGGTCGGTGCCGGCCTGCAGGACCTCGACTGGCAGCAGGGCTCGACCCCGTGGACGACGATCGTCGCGGTGGCGGCGACGGTGCTGATGCTGGTCGTCATCGGCCGCATCGCCAGGGCCGCGCTGCGCAACGAACTGGCGCTGGCCGACGCGCGCGCCGCCGCCGAAGCCGCGGCCCGCGCCACGGGGAACGACGCCGGCCGCCCCGGTCCGCAGGCGTGAACTGGCTCGCGCACCTGCGGCTGTCGCCGCCAGAGCCGCTGCTGCGGCTCGGCAACCTCGCTGGCGATTTCGTCGCCGGCGTCGACCTCGCCACGCTGCCCGCCGAACTGCAGCGCGGCATCGCGCTGCACCGCGCGATCGACCGCTTCGTCGACGCGCATCCGGTGGTGGTGGCGGCGAAGGCGCGCCTCGTGCCGCCGTACCGCCGCTTCGCCGGCGTGTTGCTCGACGTCTGGTTCGACCACTTCCTGGCGCGCGACTGGGCGAAGCACGGCGACGGGCGGCCGTTGCCGCAGTTCCTCGCCGACGTGCACCAGGACCTGCGCACCCACCAGGCCCTGCTGCCCGCCCCGCTGCAGCGCGTGGCGCCGCGCTTCTGCGCCGACGGCTGGCTCGAGGGCTACGCGTCGGTCGACGGCATCGCGCGCGTGCTCGGCCTGATGGCGCGCCGGATGTCGCGGCCGACGCCGCTCGCCTTGGGTGGCGAACTGCTGCGCGCCGACTACGCGGCGGTCGAACGCGACTTCGCGGCACTGTGGCCGGAACTCGTCGCCTTCACCGCGGCCAGCGCTCCGCATTGAGGCCGGCGCCCTGCGCGGTTGTGCCGACGCTCGTTCTCCCGTACGACGCCGCCATGGCGCGGACGGCAGTGACGATCTACAGCGACGGCGCGTGCCTCGGCAATCCGGGGCGGGGCGGCTACGGCACCGTGCTGCTGTTCGGCGAGCACCGCAAGGAACTGTCCGCCGGCTTCCAGCGCACGACCAACAACCGCATGGAGCTGCTCGGCGCGATCGTCGGCCTCGAAGCGTTGAAGCGGCCGTGCGACGTCACGCTGTGGTCGGACTCGCAGTATGTGGTCCACGCGATGACCAAGGGTTGGCTCGAAGGCTGGCAGAAGAAGGGCTGGCGCACGTCGAGCAAGGAGCCGGTCAAGAACCGCGACCTGTGGGAGCGCCTGCTGCGGGCACTCGGCGAGCACGAGATCCAGTGGCAGTGGGTGCGCGGCCACACCGGCGACGTCGAGAACGAACGCTGCGACCAGCTCGCGGTCGCCGCCGCCAACGGTCCGGATCTGGCAGTCGACGCCGGCTTCGACGGCTGAGTCTCTCGCGAGTCCGCGGCGCCTCAGCGCACGCGCACCAGCCGGTGCCGCGGCAGCGCCAGCTGTTCGATCTGCGGGGCCACCGCTGCCAGGAAGCGATGGCCGTCGACGTAGTAGCCGGCGGTCGGTTCGAGCCCGGGCACACGGGCCTGGAACCAGCGGTTCAGGCACTCGACCATCAGCTCGCGCAGATACTTCGCGAAGCAGCTGGCCAGCGCCGTCGGGAACGCGCGGTCCTCGCCGCGTTCGGCGAACGTGATCGACGTCGTGTGCTCGCCGCGGCGCAGCTTGTAGCTCGAGCTGGCGGCCTCTTCGTGGTCGACCTCGAGCCGCGCGTCGGGCACGAGGCGCCGCAGGTCGGCGGCGTAGTGCATGCGGCCGCCGCAGCGGTCGGCGACGAGGTGGCCGTCGACGGCCTGCGGCAGGCGCGCCAGCAGGCGGCCGAGCACCTCGGCGTAGGCGTGGAAGTGCGCGCGGCTCTTGTTGTCGGTGTCGGCGATCAGGCCGTTCCACTCCTCGACGTCGACCGGGCGCACGGCGATGTCGACCAACGTCACCTCGGCCTTGCGCAGCGCCTTCGCCACCAGTTCGCCCTGCAGCAGCAGCCAGTCGGCGGTGCCGTGGCGCGGCAGCGCCAGCGACAGGTCCTCGTACCACGGGCAGCGCTGCAGCAGCGGCAGGTCGACGCCGAGATCCAGCAGCCAGGTGCCGAGCGTCGCCGGCAGGCCGCCGTGCTGCGCCGCCCAGAACACCAGCGCCGTCTGCTCGAGGCGCTCGAAGCCGTGTGGACCCTGGTTGACCTTCTTGCTGTCGGCGACGCGCACCTTGCCCTTCTCGTGCTTGTGGCGCGCGACGTGCGCCTTCAGCACGCGCCACGGATCGGTGCCGGCCGGGCCGGTCATGCCGACGCCGCCGACGACCAGCGGTCCGAGGATCGGGCCGAGGCCCGCTTCGTCGACGCCGGCGAGGAAGTGCATGCCGCCACACAAGCAGGGGAGCGGGCGGGGGTCAACGCTCCGCTGCCATCGGCGGCCGGTCGTGGGGCTCTGGCCCGGGGGCCGTGCCGGCCGATGAGGGCGGGCGCAGGAGAACCCCATGGAAGTGCTGCTCGTCGAGAAGGACCCGCTGGTGCGCGATCAGGTGAAGGTCGCGCTGCAACAGTTCCCGGAGTTCCACGTCACCGTCGGCACCGGCCACGCCGGCGTCAACGAGATGCGCGGCCGCACGTTCGACGCCGTGTTCCTCGGCGTCGACCCGCGGCAGAAGGACACCGTCAAGCTGATGCACTACCTGCGCTCGTTCGACACCACGACCGAGCTGTTCGTGCTGACCTCGCCGCGCAACGTGCGCGACATGGCGGTCGACAAGACCAAGTACAACGTGCACTCGTTCGTGCAGACGCCGGTGGTGGCGCGCGAACTGTTCGGGCTGATCGGCCGCTTCCTCGAGCGCCGCAACGAGCGCCAGAACTCCGCGCTGCGCAAGCAGGCGCGCGGCAGCCAGTCGGCATCGCCGGCCCGCAGCCACTGAGCGAGCGCCGGG
>CANGSN010000161.1 GCA_947455805.1 Planctomycetota bacterium | reverse complement strand
CGCAGCTGGTCGGCCGCGGCGTTCAGCTCGCGGCGTTCGCGGTTGCGCGCCTGGCCGTCGTCCTGCCGCGCGCGTTCGAGGTCCTGCTGCACGGCTTCGCGCAGGCGGGCGAGCGCGCGGCGCTCCTCGCCGAGCTGCTGGATCGCCTGCTGCCGGCCGTCGGCTTCGCGCTGGCCCTCGCGGCGCGCGGCGTCGAGTTCGCGCCGCAAGGCGGCGACTTCCTTGGCGAGGGCTTCGCGTTCCTTGGCAACGGTTTCGCGCTGTGCCTCCGCGGCCCGCAGCTGGTCGTTGGCCTTGCGCTCCTGGTTCTCGAGCTGCAGGCGCATCTTCTTCTGCGCCTCTTCGCCCGCCTTGCTGGCGGCTTCGGCTGCGGCCTTCTCCTTGTCCTTCGCTTGCACCTGCGCCTGCAGCTGGCGCTCCATCGCCTTGCGCTCCTGGGCGATCGCCTCTTCGGCGCGGCGCTGTTCGGCGGCGAGGCGTTGCTCGAACTCGCGGCGGGCCTGCTCGCGTTCCTGCTGGGCCGCGCGCAGGTTCTTCTCCATCGCCGTCGCTTCGTCGGCGGCCCGCTTGGCCTTGGCCGTGGTCTCGTCGAGCTTCTGTTCGAGCTTCGTCCTGGCTTCGGCCATGCGCTGCTCGAGTTCCTTCTGCTCGGCCTGCTGGGCGACGATGCGGCGCTCGAGTTCTTCGGCGCGCTGCTTCAGCCGCTGCGCCTGCTGCGCCTGCGCTTCCGCCGCCTGCACCTGCTGCTGCATCTGCTCGCTCTGGCCGCGCTGCAGCGACTTCAGGTACTCGTCCATCTTCGAGAGTCGTTCCTCGAGGCGCGTCACCGAGTTCTGCAGCTTGGCTCGCTCTTCCTGGGTGCGACAGCCGGTGGCGAGGGCCGACAAGGCCAGGATGGGAACAACGAGGCGTAGGCGCATGGATGGGACTCCGCTAAGGTGGTCCTGACCGGCGCAGGCTACTCGCTGCACCGATCTGGAAAAGCACCAACATGCATGTGCAGAGATTCCTCGCCTCGGCCTGGGCCAGCGTCCACGGCCCGAGCGATCCCCGGCGCCTCCTGTTGTCGGTGCTCGAGGCGCGCTTCGCCGGCCTCGCCATGGCCCCTGGGCCGCGCGCCCTGGATGCCGGCGCCCTGAGTGCGGCGGCGGCGGACTTGCCGCTCGAGTTCGCGGGCACGCGAGCCAACGACCCGCTGTCCGACCACTCCGCCACCGCCGGCTTCCCATCGGGGCGAGAAGGCGAACGGCAGCTGGCGCGGCGCGCCGTGCACGACGCGGTGCTGACGGCGCGAGCGGTCGGCAATCCGCTGGTCGTGCTCGACGTCGGCGTGGTGCCGGTGGTGGGCGACGTGCTGGCCGAAGACCTCGGCGATCCGCAGGTGCGATGGACCAAGGAGACCGCCGACGCGCTGCTGGCGCGCCGCAAGGTCGGCCGCAACGCCGCCGTCGACCGCGTCTGCCGCGGGCTGTTCGAGTGCATTCGCGACTACCCGGAGATCCAGTTCTGCCTGACCCAGAGCCGCAGCTTGCGGGGGGTGCTGGACGTGGCGGCGATGCGCGACATCTGCGAGGACCTGGCCAGCAAGAAGCTCGGCTACTGGCACGACGCCGCGATCTGCGCGCGCCGCCAGCAGGTGCTCGCGGAGCCCGCCGGCGAGTGGCTCGAGATCTTCGGTAACCGATGCCGGGGCATGAGTTTGGGAGATGCCTCGCCGGACGGTCTGTACCTGCCCCCGGGCGCTGGTGGGGTGGACTATGGCATGCTTGCCACCTATGTACCGAACAGCGGGGCGCCGCTCCCGGTCGTGCTCGAGCTGGACGTTTCCGTTCCAGCGAGTGAACTGCCGGGGATGCGTTCCTGCCTGGACAAGTTCGGCCTCTGATGCAGGGACCTCGACCTCCTGGTCGATGCCTTGGCGTAGAGTCCCCCGACAGTCCCTGCTGAACCTGCTTCCCGATCTGGTGCCGAACCAGCCTGGGGAGCCGACCCGAATGAACCCCACGACCCGACCTACGCCTGCGGTCCGACCCTCCACCGGGTCGCAGGCCCAGCGCCTCCGCGACCTGCTCCGCAGTCGCAAGCGGCTGTTGGTCATGACGCACAAGAACCCCGACCCGGACTCGCTCGGCGGCGCGCTCGGCCTGCAGGAGTTCGCGCGGCTGGCGGCGGGCATCGACAGCCGCCTCGCCATCTCCGGCAAGATCCTGCGCGCGGAGAACCAGGCGATGGTCCGCGAGCTCGGCATGCAGATGGACCGGCTCGACCAGACCAAGATCACCGACTTCGACTGCTTCGCCCTGGTCGACACCCAGCCCGGCTTCGGCCACACGCCGATCCCCGCCGGCATCCAGGTCGACATCGTCATCGACCACCACGTCTGCGCCGACGCCAAGTGCGGACCGGACGACGTCCCCTACTTCGACGTGCGCCCCGACATCGGCGCCACCAGTTCGATCGTCGCCAACCTGCTGCTCGAGGCCAACCTGGTGCCCAGTGCCCAGGCGGCGACCGCGCTCGCCTACGGCATCCGCACCGACACCGCCGACCTGTCGCGCAACGTCAGCGAACTGGACCTGCGCGCGTTCGAGTTCCTGTCGCCGCGCATCGACCGCCAGAAGCTGGCGGCGATCACCAACCCGCGGCTGCCGGTCGCCTACTTCCAGGCGCTGAAGGACGCGCTGCAGAAGGTCCGCCTCTACGACGGCCTGACGCTGTGCTCGCTCGGCCGCGCCACCAGCGCCGAGATGGTCGCCGAGGTCGCCGACCTGCTGCTGCGCATGGAGGGCGTGCGCGCCGTGTTCTGCGGCGGGCTCGTCGGCCAGAGCTACTACGTCTCGGTCCGCACGGAGATCGGCATGGACGCCTGGTCGTTGCTGCGCGCCGGCATGGAGGGCGAGCAGGGGTCGTGCGGCGGCCACGGTTCGGTCGCCGGTGGTTCGATCGTGCTCGACAGCGCCGACCAGCGCGCGCTGCGTCGTCTCGAACGGCGCCTCGAGCGCAACGTGCTGCGCGCCCTCGGCATCGCCGGTGGCAACGCCGCGTCGCTGACCGACCGCGACGAGTAGCGCCGCGGCAGCCTTTGGCGCCAGGCGGCGGGGCTCCGCCGTTCCCACCGGGCCCTCGGCGCCGGGTATGCTCCCCGGTCCGCGATGCGCACGATCCCGCTCCTACTCGCCAGTTCGGCTCTGCTGCTCGGTGCCTCGTTCCTCGGCCGCGACGGGTCCGACCGTGGCGTGTCGACGTCCCGCTGCGACGTCGTGCCCACGAACGATCCTGCCGGGCCGGATCTGGCGGCCGTGCACGAACTGCAGTTCGTCGCCAACGTCGGACAGTGGGACGACGGTGTGCGGTTCGCCGCCGTCGGCGACACCGCCGCCTGGCTGCACGACGACGGGTTCACGCTGCGCTACGAACGCTGGCGCGCGGCGGCCACCGATGCGATCGGCGCCGGCGCCCGCTTGCGCACGCAGGGCGGCGCCGTCGTCCGCACCCGCTTCCTCGCGGCCCTGACCACCGGCGCCGTCGCCGAGCAGCCGCTGGCGACGCAGTACAACTTCTTCGTCGGCGAGCCGCAGCGCTGGCGCCAAGGCGTGCCGGCGTGCCGCGCCGTGCGCCTGCAGCACGTGCAGCCCGGCATCGACGTGCGGTTCCGTTCGCTGCCTGGCGGCGGCTCCCAGCCTGGCGACGGCTCCCAGCCTGGCGGCCATGGCCCGTTCGAATACGACCTGCTGCTGGCGCCGGGCGCCGAGCTGGCGCGCTTCGCCGCGCGTTGCGAAGGCGTCGAGCGCCTCGCCATCGATGCCGAGGGCCGCTTGTGTGCGACGGTGGCGACCGACGACGGCGTCGTCGAACTGGTGCAGCAGGCGCCGATCGCCTGGCAGGAGTCGCCGGACGGGCCGCGGCCGCTGCGCGTGCAGTTCCGCTTGCTCGACGAACTCACCTACGGCTTCGTCGCCGACGCGATCGACCCGGCGCTGTCGGCGGTCGTCGATCCGGGCGTCGTCTGGGGCACGTTCCTCGGCGGTGGCCAGACCGACCGCGTCAACGCGATGCGCTGGGTGCCCGGCAACGGTGTCTACGTGGCCGGTTGGGCCGGGTCGCTCGACTTCCCGACCACGGTCGGGGCCTATCGCACGACCGGCGGCGCCGACGGCTTCGTCGCGCGGCTCAGCGACAATGGCCAGGCGCTGCAGTTCGCGACCTACCTCGGCGGCAGCGCCAGCGAGGAGATCCGCGGCCTCGACCTCGGCGCTGGCAACTCGCCGATCGTCGTCGGCTTCACCACGTCGACGAACTTCCCGACCACTCCGGGTGCTTTGCAGACGAGCTACGGCGGTGCTGGCCCGTTCCTGGCGATCGGCGACGGCTTCGCGGCGCGGCTCGACGCCAACGGCAGTGCGCTCGGCTTCTCGACCTACCTGGGCGGCGTCTTCGACGACGTCGCCGAAGCCGTGCGCGTCGACGCCGCCGGCAATCCGGTGGTCGTCGGCTGGACGGCGTCGTCCAACTTCCCGTCGACGCCCGGCACGTTCCAGCCGGCGCTGGCCGGTTTCGCCGGCATCACCTCCGACGGCTTCGTCACGCGCCTGTCGGCGAACGGGCAGAGCGTGTCGTTCTCGACGTTCCTCGGCGGCTCGATCAGCGAACAGCTGCTCGCCGTCGATCGCGACCCGACGACTGGCGACTGGTTGGTCGCCGGCTGGACGCTCAGCAACGACCTGCCGGTGACCTTCGGGGCGTTCCGCTCGTCGATCACCGGCGCCTACGACGGCATGGCCGCGCGCTTGTCGCCGAACGGCACCAGCGCCACGTTCGTGACCTACGCCGGCGGCCTGCTGGACGACGCACTGCTGTCCGTGCGCGGCGCCGCCGACGGCACGGTGTGGCTCGGCGGCTTCACCGCCTCGACCAACTTCCCGCTGACGCCGAACGCCGTGCAGAACACGTTCGCCGGCGACACCGACGGCGTCGTGCTGCGCCTCGCCGCGAACGGGCAGTCGATGCTCTACTCGACGCTGCTCGGCGGCTCCGGACCGGATCGGGTGCGGGCGTTGGCCCTGTCCACGGTCGGCGTGCTGGTGGTCGGCGACGCGAGCGCCAGCTTCCCGGTGACGCTCGACGCGCCGCAGACGCAGTTCGCCGGCGGCGTGACGGACGCGTTCGCGACGTTGCTGACCAACAACGGGGCGACCCGCACGTGGTCGAGCTACTTCGGCGGCCAAGGCCAGGACGCGTTCGGCAGCGCCTGGATGACCGACGGTGGTCTCGCGGTCGTCGGCGGCTGGACCTACTCCGCCGACTTCCCGATCGACCCGGCCGCCTACGACGACGTCGTGAACGGCACCGAGGACGGGGTCGTCATGAAGTTCGACCTCGTCAGCACGCTCGGCGCCGGCCTGCAGGTGGCGCCGGCGACCGCGCAGCCGCTGCAGATCGTGCCGGCCGGCGAGCAGACCCTGCTCGACACGACGGTGACGAACACCACGGCGCGCGAACTGCGCCTCGACACCCTGCGCGTGCTCGCGGCAGGTGCTGGCGACACGCCGAACGCGGTGGCCGGCGTGCGCGTGTTCGGCACCTTCGGCGGCCAGGCGCGCACGCTGCTGTCCGGGCCGGTGGCCCTGGTCGGCGACGACCGCGAACACGTGCTGTCGCTCGGGGGGCAGTTGGTGCCCGCCGGCGCGTCGCTGCGCCTCGAGGTCGTCGGCGACCTGGTCGTCGACGCCGCCGGGCGTACGGTCGAGGTAGGGCTGGCGGTGTGCGACGAGAACGCCTGGGGTGTCAGCGCGCCGGGCGCCGGCGATGGTCCGACGGTGCGCGTCGCCGGCACGGGCCGGGTCGACGGGCCGCTGTTCGTCGTCGGCGCGCTGCCCGGCGACAGCGACGGCGATGGCGTGATCACGGTGGTCGACCTGCGGCGTCGCCTCGCGACCCTCGGCGGCAACGACCCTCAGGCCGACGTCGACGGCGACGGCGTCACGACCACCGACGACGTGGCGCTGCTGCGCGAGGTGCTGCTCGGTCGCGCGACGCTCGTGCAGGCGCCGACGCAGGTCGCCCGCGGCACGTGGATCACGCTGCACGGTGCTTTGGTCGCGGGGTCGTCGGTGCAGGCGTCGCTCGGCGGGCGCTCGCTGACCGTCGGCCGCGTCACCGCGCGCGAGATCACGCTGCGCATCGAAGCCGACCAGGCGCTCGGCACGCAGCAACTGTCGGTCACGATCGGCGGCCGTCCGTTCGCAACGGCGTTCGTGCAGGTGCAGTGACCCCGCGCGTCCTGCTGCTCGGCGGCGTCGACCCGTCCGGCGGTGCGGGCGTCACCGCCGATGCCGTCGTCGCTGCGTTGCACGGGGCGCAGCCGCTGCCGGTGCCGGTCTGCCTGACCGTGCAGGGCGTGCGCGGCTTCCGCGGCGCCGAGCCGGTGCCCGAACGCACCTGGCGCGCGGCGATGGACGCGGTGCTGGCCGACGCGCCGGTGCAGGCGATCAAGCTCGGCATGCTCGGCGATGCGGCGACGGCTCGCAGCGTCGCCGCGGTGCTGGTGCCGTTGGCCGCCACGGCGGCGATCGTGGTCGACCCGGTGCTGTCGGCGACCGCCGGCGGCTTCGCCCCAGCACAGGCACTGGCGGCCTGTTACCGCGAACGACTGCTGCCGCTGGCGCGCCTGTTCACGCCGAACCTGCCCGAACTCGGCAGCCTTTGCGAAGGTCGCGCCGAGCTGGCCCTCGCCGCCGGGGCGCGTGCGGTGCTGGTGAAGGGCGGCCACGGCGACGGGCGCTGGTCCGAGGACCAGCTGTTCGCCGCCGGTGCCCAGTTCGTGTTCCGCCGGCAGCGCCTCGACGTCGGTCCGGTGCGCGGCACCGGCTGCGCTCTGGCCAGCGCGATCGCGGTGCGGCTCGCCGCTGGCGAAGACGCGCCGCTCGCCTGCCAGCGCGCCGGCGATTGGCTGGCGGCGCTGCTGCAGCGCCTCG
>CANGSN010000160.1 GCA_947455805.1 Planctomycetota bacterium | reverse complement strand
CTACGACAACATCGGCACCTCGGACCTCACGGGCGCCGCGGGTTACTCGCCGGATGGATGGTCCAGTGGCTTTGGTGGCACCTCGGGCGCCACCCCGATCGTCGCCGGGCACAACGTGCTGGCGATCCAGATGTTCACCGACGACTCGGCGACGCCGGGGTTCGGGCGCTTCGGCAATGCGCTGCGCAACCCGGGTGGCAGCCGGCACAGCAACCGGCCGCACTTCACCACACTGAAGGCGCTGCAGGTCGCCGGGGCCAGGCCCTACGCGTTCACCGCGGCCAGCTCCGACAACCGCCGCGAGCACCAGGGCTGGGGCTTCCCAGACCTCGCCAACCTGTGGGACAACCGGCAGCGCACGTTCCTCGTCGACGAGACCGACGTGCTGCAGCAGGGTCAGACGCGGGAATGGGAGATCTTGGTCCAGGCCGGCACGCCGGCCCTGCGCGTCACGATGACCTACAACGAGCCGGCGGCCGTGCCCGGCGCTGGCGCGACCTTGATCAACAACCTTTCATTGTGCTTGATCGCACCCGATGGCACGGTGCGGTGGGGCAACGCCGGCCTCGAAGCCGGAGTCTGGTCGACCGTCGGCGGCAGCGAAGACACGATCAACCCGATCGAGTGCGCCTTCGTGCAGAATCCGACGGCCGGCACCTGGCGTGCCATCGTCAAGGCGACCCGCGTCGTCATCGATGCGCACGTCGAGACCCCCGCGGTCGACGCCGACTACGCCCTCGTGGTGATCGGCGGCAATGGCCAGACCAGCACCCAGCCGCCGATGGTGCTGTCGTCGTTCACCAAATTCGGCAGCGGCTGCGTCGGCTCGGCGATCGCCTCTGCCAACTGCCAGGAGCTCAACCAAAACGGCGGCTCGCTGACTGGTGCGGTGCGGACGCGCGAGTATGCCTACACCGTGCCGAACACCGGCACGGTGCAGGTCGCGGCGTTCGACATCTACACCCGGTCGACCGGCGGCACGCAGGTGATCCCGGCCCACATCTACGCGTCGGCGGGAGCCGGCCCGGCGGTGTTGCCGCTCGCGTCCACCACGCTGACGGTCGGGCCGACCGCCGACTTCTACCGCGCCACGTTCGCGGCGCCGGTCGCGGTGACGGGTACGTTCTACGTCGCGATGGACAGCTCGGCGCAGACCGTCGTGGTCTCGCAACTGACCGCCGGCGCCACCGGCAACGCCCACTTCCGCAATCCTGGCACCGGGCCGTGGCAGGGCATCTCGACGCTGATCACGCGTCCCTCGTGGAAGGTGCTGTGCGCCGGTGGCGGCCAGGGTCTGGTCCCGACGATCGGCAACGTGCGGCTGCCGCAGTTCGGCGCCGACTTCCGAGTCACGCTCGGCGCCGCGCTGCCGACGGCGTTCGCGGTGTGCCTGACCGGATTCTCGGAGTCCACCTACCTGGGCTCGCCGCTACCGGCGCCGCTGCCAGGGGCGCCGGGCTGCAGCGTCCTGGTCTCGCCGGACGCACTCGACCCATTCGTGGTCAGCGGCCAAGGTCTGGCCGAGCGTGCGTTCGTGTTGCCGCCAGACGTCAGCCTGAACGGCTTGTTCCTGTATCACCAGTGGGCGGTGCTCGATCCGATCAACCCGCTCGGCATCGTGATGTCGGACGCAGGCCGATCGAGTTTCGGTCTATGAGTCGGTGCCGCGGCCGGCTCGACCCGAGAGGCGGATGAACAGCCAGCCGAGACCGGCGATTCCGACCGCGACCGAGACCCCGAGACCGGACTTGGCGCCGAGTCGCCGGCCGGCCCACGCATACAGCGGCACGGTGAGTGCGGCGAACGGCAGCTGGCCCACTTCGACGCCGAGGTCGAGGTGAGCAGCGGCAGCAGCGCCGTATCCGCCGTGAGTCCGAGGTCCGCCGACACCGGGGAATAGGATCGCTCTGATCGCGGTGGCCAGGAAGCTGGCAATACACTCGCCGGGCAGCGCTGCCGTCACGGCAACAGGCCGTGCTGGACGTATGAAGCGCGCACGGCGCCGAGCATGCCGGCGTCGGTCGCGATCTGCGTGTGCGTGAAGCCCGGGTATACGGTGAGCTGGTGCGTCGTCGGATTGGCGGCGAACTGGTTGGCCAGGCCCTGGTCGAGCGCGAGCGGCACCACGGTGTCGACATCGCCGTGATGCAACGAGTATGGCGCGCGGATGGCCTGCGCCTGCGCGACGCTCCTCGCGGCCGCACCGGACTGCGTGCCCATGCCGGCGGCGTAGTGCGACGCGACGAGGGACAAGGCCGGGTGCGAACCGATCAGGGCGCCGGTGGCGAAGCCACCCATGCTGTGCCCGTGCGCGGCGAGCCGTCGCATGTCGACGGAGCCGAGGCTGCCGCCGCCGCCGTTGCCCCACTGGGCGAACACCTGGCTGCCGAGCAGCGTCGTCGCCGCAGGCACCGCGAGACACCAAGGCGCGCCTCGCAACTCGGCAGGCGTACGGCTTTCACTCCGCCGACGCCGTGCGCGCCATGATCGAGCTGCGATGCACAGGCATCACGCTCCGCCCGCCGCACCAGATCGTCGGTGCCGCAGGATCATCGCGTCACCGCACGCGCAGAGTCCTTGCGGGAAAAGGGGAAGAGGAAGGGGCTGCCCGGCGGCAGGGGAAACCCGAAGGTGGGGTTTCCCATAGAGCGATCACGCGACACCGCGGACCTGTTCATTGCCTTCAGGCACCCACACGAACGTCAGGAGAGCCAGATTTCGGCTGCCGGATGGGTCCGTTTCAGATTGCCACCGACACGACCGGGTTCCATCGGTCCGAATGCGAGGTGAGACAGGCGTTGGGCCATCGCAGCCTGCCATCACACGCCATCCTCGCTTCAAGGGTGGCGACGATCCACCGGCCGTGGTCGAGCACGCGGTCGCCCGGCAGTGCGAAGCCCGGAAGCCCCTGGGTGTTCGGTGTCAACGACGAAGCCGACCGGAAACCGGCACCCGGCAGACCACCCGATCTTCAGCCCGCACCACGACGACGGCGCTCACGAAGCCGACGCTGGCATTGGGGGACGCCCGCAGCCGGAAGCGACTGTGCCGCTCGCCGTCGACGATCGCCGATGCCGCGGGCTCGACCACGAGGCCGTCCCGGAGCGAGCCCTCGACGGAGGCTCGCAACACGGGGCCATCGGCCGGCGTGCGCACCAGCAACTCCACCACGGCCCCGTAGGTGCCCGGCCGGGCATCCTGGAACCACACTGCTTCCGGCGACACCAAGCCAGCCGGGGCGCTCGCACAAGCCGTGACCAAGGCGAGCGACAAGACCCACATCGAACGGGCAAGGCGGATGGCCATTGGAACAACTTCGGCCGCAGCGGCAAAAGGCGCAAGAGGGCCACCCGACCGACCATGACGCCCCCATGGCCCGCGAACGGAGCGTCCCATGACGCGGACCGACTGGCCCTGAACCGACGAGCGCATGCGCATAGGCGCATAGGAAGAGCAAGCAGCGGTCGCGGTCCACCCGGAACCCGTCCGCGCCATCCCGCCGCACCGGCGCGCCCTCGTCCACCCGGTCACTCCCGCCCGTCCGCGCTCGTTCGCATCCCACGTCCCGCCACCGGGCACACCGCTCCCCCGCCGCGACCTCCGCGAGGCCACCGCACCTGCTCTCCCATCACTCCGCGGCGCCGTCGTCGGCGCCGCCCTCACCACCAGCCCCACCACCCGGCGGCGCGCATCGAACGCGAGGTCGCGATGCAGCGCGTGCTCGCCGACCCCGGCAAGCGCACGCCCGGCTCGTTCGCCGGCTTCGCGGCCCCGGAGCTCGGAGGCCTGCAGTTCGTCCGCGGCGAGCCGCAGACCCTCGCGGCGCTGCGCGGCCGTCCCGTCATGCTGGTGTTCTGGACGCCGGCGCAGGATCGCGTGATCCCGTGCACGTCGTGGCTGCAGTCCGCCCTCGCGCGCGGCCTGCCCCGCGGACTCGCCGCGATCGTCGGATGCGACGGCGCGGCCAAGGCCGACGAGGTGAAGGCCTACCTCGCCGAGAAGGACCTCCCCGGGGCGAGCGTCGCCATCGACGCGGAGTGGAAGACCTACGAAGCGTTCTTCGTCAAGGCCGGCTTCTTCGGCCTGCCGCGCGTGCTGCGGATCGACCGCAAGGGCGTCGTCGCGTTCGAGGGCGACCCCGGCCTGCGCCGCGGCGAGGAGTGGCGCGCGAGCGACGGCCCGACGTTCGTCGACGGCCCGCTCGACAAGCTGCTCGGCGGCGGCTGAACGGAGGCCACCGCCGTCACAGCGACTTCGCGCCGCGGGCGCGAACGGGGTCGGCACGCGAAACGCCGACGCGCCGTCGCCGGCGGCGGGCTTGGCGAGGTCGCCGATGCCCGCCGCGAACGAGATGTTGCCCGGAAAGCCCTGGTCGTAGCCGGCGAGGCCGGGGAACTGCGTCACGCGCAGGTTGGTCCACGGGTGGTCGCCGCACCAGCCGCGGCAGCGTCTGCGCGCCGCCGCCAGCGCCTTGACCATCGTGTCGACGTCGTGCGGCGTGCGCGGCGAGCAGGACACGCGCGCGGCGTTCATGCGGGAGATCGGCGAACGCATCCGTGCACCGATCGCGAGCGGCCTGTCGCCGCGCAACGAGCACCAAGGGCTCGGCAGCTGCCCGCGCTGCAAGGCCGACGTCGTCGGGGGCCGCGAGGCCTACGGCTGCACGCGCAAGCTCAAGGCGGCGGACGACGGGTAGCGGCGGGCGCCACGAGCCGCAACGCGGGCCGTCCCGAGCGACCGGCGTGGTCTTCGTACCAGACCGACGCCCGCGCCACCGAACTGCGCGGGTACATCAGCAGGCCGGAGAACAGCTCGCCCGGCCGCATCACGCTGTCGCGGCCGAACCATATCTTCGCCTCTTCGTCGACTCCGGTGTCGGTCAGGTCGAGGAAGGCGATGCGCCCCGCCGCGGCCATGTCGAGCGCGCGGGAGAGGTCGTCCGACGACGCCGACGATTGCACGTCCACGTCGAACCGTTCCTTGCTGCGGAAGTTGGGTTTGTGCTGCCCGCGCGCGGCGAAGCAGGCGAGGCTGTACAGCTTGCCCGGCGTGGCGGCGTACCGGGCCGCGAGCCGCGTTCCCAGCCACTCCCAGGCGCGCCCCGAGTGCATGCGCCATGCCGGCCGCAATTGCGCGTGAGACATGCCGCAGACCACGGCGAGCTTGCCGCCGGGGGCGAGGCGGTCGATCGCCGCCGTGACGTTCTGGTGCAGGACTTCCTCGCGCGCCGCGTCGGATCGGCTCGTGCGGTACCCTGCCGACGCGAGCTCGACGCGGGTCGTCGCCGTCACGACCGCCGCGCCAGCGGCGTCGAGGCCGAGCCGTGCGGGGTCCCCGGCAGCTGCATCGGCGATGGCCGCGACGGCCGGCAAGTAGGCCGTATCCGCGGTCGCCGGCAGCTGCGCAACCAGCGCCGCGAGCGGCTGGCTGCGGTACCGCTCGGCGAGCGCCGCCAACGATTCGCGGTACGAATCGTCCCAGTGGTTCACGTCGCAGCAGCCGACCGAGATCTGCTCGCCGGCGCGGCCGCCCGCCCGCAGGCCGGCGTTGAGCGCACGAATCGCCTCGATCCAGTCGCGGCCGAGATTCCACTGCTTCTCGGCCAGCGTGTCGCGCGCACCCTTGACGTACTCGTCGAGCAGCCAACCGTAGGCATGGTTTGCCTCGCACAGCACGCTGCGAAAGCCGCGTTCGTGCAAGCGGGGCAACAGCACCGCGACGAAGTCGTGATGCTCCTGCACGTGGTGCTCCTCGCCCAGCAACAGGACGTCGGCGCCGGCGATCGCCGCGACGACGCGGTCCGGCACGCCGTCCGGCGCCGTGGGCGTGGCGAAGTACAGCGCCTGGGCGGCGAGCAGCTCGGTCGGTCGCTCGTAGCTGCGGCAGCCGGGCCCGAGCGCCGCGACCAGGGCCAGCGCGGTGCCGGACCACCACGACCAGCGCCGACCTGGCGGCATGGGGCCGTCACGGCGAGAACGTGCAGCGTCGGTCGCATGACGGCAGAAGGCAAAGGGCGACGCGGAACGTGGCTGCACGATCGGTACGGGTGGCATGGCGCGGTGTCGTTCTCGGCAGTGCGCGGCCGACGCGACGATATTCCTCCCGGATTCCCTCCCGGCCGCCCGATGCGCCTCCCGGGCGGGGCAGCACTCACAGCGACTTGTTGCAGCGCGTCCGCCCGGCGAACAGCAGACGGACGTCGGGATCGACGACGAGCTTCACCGGCTTGAAGGCGGTCGGGACGCGGAACTCCGTCTTGCCGTCGCCGGCCACCCGCACGACGACGTCCGCGTGCGGCGCCGCTCCGCCGCCATCCGGCTTGGTGCCGAGCACGCGGACGACGACGTCGACCGGCAGGTCGCTGCGGCTGCGACCGGTGGCCACGTCGCGCAGCGCGCCGGTGACGACGTGCGCGCCGTCGCCGGCGGCGGACTCCAGGTCGGCGACCTCCAGGTCCGGGAACTTCGTGCCGAAGACCCACGCGCCGACGACGGCGTCGAACGCCGCCGCGTCGGGCGCGCGCGCGCGCAGGCTCTCGACCAGGTCCTCGATCAGCGGGAAGTCGAGGCCGTCGGGCGTCGCGACGCCGTTGCGCCACTTGGCCACGAAGTCGCGCAGGCCGGCGAGCATCGCCTCCTCGCCCATCCGCTCGCGCAGCATCCAGAACACGCAGCCGGCGCGTTCGTAGGTGACCGACTGGTCGCCCGGGCGGGAGCCGTCGGTGCGGTGGATCGGCCGCTCGTCGTCGGCGCTGCGCGCGTACGTGTACCGGCGCTCCCAGCGGCGGCGGACCGCCGCGCCCTGCGCATCGCCGAGCTCGTGGTGCACCAGCAGCAGCGCGCTGAACTCGGCGAGGCCCTCGCTGACGATGTTGCCGCCCGGCCCCTTGCCGGGGGTCACGATGTTGCCCCACCACTGGTGGCCGGACTCGTGCGCGACGATGTAGAACGCCACGTCGAGGCGATCGTCGTCGGCGCCTCCGGACTCGTCCTCGCCCT
>CANGSN010000159.1 GCA_947455805.1 Planctomycetota bacterium | reverse complement strand
TGCCGGGGCCGCTGGTCAGCGCCGCCATGTCGACCGTGCAGCGCAGGCGCAACAGCCGCGCGCGCTCGCCGTGCCGCTCGTCGGCGACGAAGGCCTCGCACTGCTGCAGGGCGGCGGCGAGCAGTTCCTCGGCGTTGCGTTGCGCGGCCGGCACGAAGCGCAGGCGTTCGACGGCGACGCGGCCGAGCAGCGTCTCGATCGCGTCCAGGCTCTGCGCGACGCTGCGGTCGGCGCGTGCGACCTGGCGCTGCAGTTCGACGTTGTTCGCGGCCAGCTCGGCATTGGCAGCGCGCTGTTGCCACCACAGCAGCAGCGGCAGCAGCAGCGCGAACAGCAGGCTCGTGGCGGCGGTGGCGGCGAGGCCGCGGTGCCGTTGCGCGAATCGGCGCGCGCGAACCGACAACGGCAGCGCCCGCGCGACGATCGAACGGCCGTCGAGCACGGCCTGCAGGTCGTCGGCGAACGCCTGCGCCGACGGATAGCGGCGGTTGCGTTCGACCTCCATGGCGCAGGCCAGCACCAGTTCGAGCTCCGGCGGCACCGTCACCCGCTCGCGCAGCGGCTGCCGCTGGCCGTGCAGGATGCGCTGGCGCATGACCTCGCCGTCGGCGAGCGGGAACGGTGGGCGCAGGCCGAGCAGGCACCAGGCGGTGGCGCCGAGGCCGTAGACGTCGGTGCGTTCGTCGGCCGGTTCCGAGCGCAGCTGCTCGGGCGCCATGTAGGCCGGCGATCCGGCCACAGCCCCCGAGCGCGTGAGCCGTGCGTCGCCGCGGGCAAGCGCCAGGCCGAAGTCGAGCACGATGGCGCGGCCGTCGCTGGTCAGCATCAGGTTGCTCGGCTTCAGGTCGCGGTGCAGCACGCCGCGTTCGTGCGCGTGCTGGATGCCGAGCGCGGCCTGGCGCACGAGTCGCACGACCGACTGCCACCAGGTGCCGAGGAACGCGCCGCCGGTGTCGGTCGGACCGTCGGCGTCGACACCGACGGTGCGCCGCAGGTCGTCGCCTTGCAGCGTGTGCGGGTCGGCGTCGGCGAGGGCCCGCAGCACCGCTTCGCCGCTGCGGCCGCGCAGCCGCGGCATCGCGTACCACGGCACGCCGTCGTCGGTGCCGGTGGCGAGGATCGGCACGATCGCCGGATGCTCGAGCCGGGCCACCGCCTCGATCTCGCGGCGGAAGCGTTCGCGGGAGCCTTCGAACAGCAGCAGCTCCGGCCGCACGACCTTCAGCGCCACCTCGCGGCCCAGCGACTGCTGCTCGGCGAGGTAGACCACGCCCATGCCGCCGCTGCCGAGCGGCGCCAGCAGCCGGAATTCGCCGAAGCGCTGCGGCAGGGCGGCCGGCGCCGCGGCTGCCATCGCATCGAAGCCGCGCAGTCCGGCGAGCGCTTCACGCAGGGCCGGAGCCTCGGTCGCATGCTCAGCGAGGAAGCGTTCGAGACCGTCCTGGCCGCCGGCATCGAGCGCTGCCATGGCGTCGGCGAGCAACTCTTCGAGCGGGTCGGGGGGGGGCGTGGACGAGGGTGCTGACACCGGAGGCGGTTCCTGGGCGATACTGTGGCAGCGTTCATGAGCGAGTCCAGCCTGCCTCTCGTCACAAAAGCCCGCGCCCAGGATCGCGCGGCCGTCGAGCAGCTGCTGGTCCGCCACCTGCCCGGCCTGCAAGCGTGGCTCCAGCTGCGCATGGGGGCCCTGCTGCGGGCCCGCGAAACGCCCGAGGACCTGGTGCAATCGGTCGCGCGCGAGGTGCTCGGCGGGCTCGACGATTTCGAATGGCGCGGCGAGGCGGCGTTCCGCCACTGGCTCTACACGCGCGCCCAGCACAAGTTGATCGACAAGGCGCGCTTCGTCGCCGCCGAGCGCCGTTCGCCGGCGCGCGAACGGGAGTTGCCGGAGGAGCACAGTGGTGCCTTGACGCGACCGTTCGGCGACCTGCTGACGCCGAGCCGCGACGTCGTCTCGGCCGAGGAGATCGCGCGCATCGAAGCGGCGTTCGCCGAGCTGCCCGAGGACCACCAGGAAGCGATCGGCATGAAGCGGCTGTGCGGCATGGACTACCCGCAGATCGCCGAACGCATGGGCCGCAGCGAAGGGGCGGTGCGCAACCTCGTCTACCGCGGGCTGTCGCGGCTGGCGCTGCGGCTGCAGGCGCTGAAGAAGGAACGCTCCGGTGGGTGAGCTCGACGGGCCTTCGCCTCGGCGGGGCGGTGGCGTTTTCCCTGGCCACCGCGCGACACGCGGCCGCACCGGCGCCATCCTGCGCGCGTGCTCCATCGCTTCGAGATCCGCCTCGCCGACGTCGACCGCGGCGTCTACACCGACCTCGACCTGCGCGTAGCAAGGCATCCGTCCGAGGACAACCCGTACCTGCTGACGCGCGTGCTCGCGTTCGCGCTCGAGCACAAGGACGGGCTGGCGTTCAGCAAGGGCCTCAGCGAAGCGGACGAGCCGGCGCTGTGGGTGAAGAGCGGCGACGGGCGCATCGTCGACTGGATCGAGGTCGGTTCGCCCGCCCCCGATCGTCTGCACCGCGCGTCGAAGGCGTGCCAGCGCGTCGCCGTCTGGTGCCATCGCCGCCCGGATCTGCTGCAGCAGCGCTGCGCCAAGGAGAAGGTGCACAAGGCCGAGCAGATCCAGGTGGTCAAGGTGCCGGGCGACCTGCTGGCCGCGCTCGAGCCGAAGCTCGACCGCAACAACCGCTGGGACCTGTCGCGGCTCGAGGGCCGCGTCACCGTCGTCGTCGACGGCGAAGCGATCGAAGCCGCGATCGACAGCGTGCCGCTGTCGCCGGCACCGGAGTGACCATGACGAAGAACCCAGAACGCGAGGCGATGCGGGCCCTGGTCGAACAGCAGCAGCACGCCGTGCTGTGCACCGCGCACACCGGGCTCGGCGGGTGGCCGTTCGGCTCGATCGTGCCGTATGCCCTGCAGCCGAACGGCGACGCGCTGGTGTTCGTCTCCGACATCGCCGAGCACACGCGCAACCTGCGCCGCGACGGGCGCGCGAGCTGGTTCGTCGCCGATCCGGCGGCGGCTGCGCGGCCGCAGGCCGGAGCGCGCGTGACGCTGCTGGTGCGCGCCTGCCGCCCGGCCGACGCCGAGGTCGCGGCAGCCGAGGCCTGCTACTTCGCGCGCTTTCCGTCGGCGGCGAGCATGCGCGAGGCGCACGGCTTCCACGTGCAGCGGCTCGAGGTCGACCAGGTGCGCTGGATCGGCGGCTACGGCGCGATGGGCTGGTTCGACCGTGCGACGTTGAGCGGCGAACTCGATCCGCTGGCGGCGCACGCCGCCGACATCGTCGCGCACATGAACGAAGACCACGCCGACGCCATCGTCGAGCTGGTGGCGTGGAGCGGCGGCGTCGCCGCGGGGCGCGCGCGCGTCACCGGCGTCGATCGCGGCGGCTTCTTCGCCACCGCCGACGGCCGCGACGGCGAGGAGCACGAGGTGCGCCTGCCTTTCCCGGTGGCGTGCACGTCGTCGGACGCGGTGCGGCACGCGACGATCGCGCTGCTGCACGCGGCGCGGCGCGCGCGCGGTGGCTGAGTTCGCGCCGGCGACGGCCCGCCGGTCAGCGCGCCAGCACCTGCTGCACCGTCGACAGCAGTTCGTTGGCGGTGAATGGCTTCTGCAGCAGTTCGGCGCGCGCCAGGCCGACGTCGCTGCGCAGTTCGTCGTCGGCGAGGTAGCCGCTGACGAACAGCACCTTCAGCTGCGGCCGCTGCGCACACAGGCGCTCGGCCACGGCGCGGCCGCTGAGCCCGGGCATCATCACGTCGGTCACCAGCATCTCGAAGTCGCCGCCGGCGGCGGCGATCTCGAGCGCGCGTTCGCCGGACTCGGCGACCAACAGCTCGTGGCCGTGCACGCGCAGGATGTGGGCCACCAGCTTGCGGTTGGCATGGTCGTCCTCCACCAGCAAGATGCGCGCGCGCCGCAAGGGCCCAGCTGGCGGCGGTGATGGGGCGGGGGGCGCGGCGAGTGCTTCGACGCGCGGCCAGCTCACGTCGAAGCGGGCACCGGCGCCTGGTGCGCTCTGCACGGCAATGCTGCCGCCGGCGCGCGTGACGATGCCGTAGACCGTGGCGAGGCCGAGGCCCGTCCCCTTGCCCGGTTCCTTGGTGGTGAAGAACGGTTCGAACAGGCGCGCTTGCACGCGTTCGTCCATGCCGACGCCGGTGTCGCACACCCGCAGCAACACTCGTTGGTCGCCGTGGCCCTGCACGACGACATGCAGCGTGCCGCCCTGCGGCATCGCGTCGCGGGCGTTGACGGCGAGGTTCAGCAGTACCTGCTGGAACTGCACCTTGTCGGCGTGCACGTGGCAGCCGCGCTGCGCGGCGACATCGAGCCTGACCTCGGCGCCGACCAGCTGCCGCAGCATCGGCGTGGTGTCCTCGACCAGCACGGCCGGATCGAAGGTCTCCGCTCGTACGACCTGTTTCTTGCCGAACGCCAGCAGTTGCTCGGTCAGGCGCGCGCCGCGCATCGCCGCCTTCTGGATCTGGGCGCCGGACTCGCGCCCCGGATGCTCCGGCGGTAGCTCGGAGTCGATTGCTTCGGCGAAGCCGAGTACTGCGGTCAGGATGTTGTTGAAGTCGTGGGCGACGCCACCGGCGAGCATGCCGACGGCCTCGAGCTTCTGCGCCTGGTGCAGCTGGTCTTCCAGCAGTCGGTGCGAGCGTTCGGCGGCGACGCGTTCGGCCACGTCCCAGGTGAACACGACGACCGCCTCGATGGCACCGCTCGGCGCGAACACCGGGAACATCACGTTGTCGAACCAGGTGGTGCCGGTGCGCTTGCCCCAGCGGCGGTAGTCGTCGCGTTCGAAGTCGACATCCACGCGCAGGATCGAAGTCGACTCGCCGAGGCGGCAGCGTTCGAACGCGGCGGCCAGACCGGTCGCGCGCGCTTGTTCGTCGCCGAGCAGGTTGAGCGGGCCGACGAGGCCATCGCCGTCCGGCAGGCCGAGCACGCGCTGCATCGCCTGGTTGAGGCGAAGCGAGGTGCCGTCGGGACGGAAGATCTGGATGCCGATCGGGCTGCCTTCGAGCACCGCGGTGAGGAAGCGTTCGCGTTCGCGCACGCGGGCTTCGGCGGCCGTGCGCGCGATCGCTTCGAGGGCGACCGCGAGTTGACTGCTGACCGTGCAGGCGAAGTCGATCTCGTCGCGGCGCCACGTGTGCGGCCGCTGCACGTGCTCGAGGCACAGCGTGCCGTGGTTGCGACCGCCATAGCGGATCACCGCTTCGAGGCGCGAGCTGATGCCCTGGCGGAGCAGGTGGGCCTCGGCGAGGCGCGCGGTGCGCGGATCGGTGCGCACGTCGTCGATGTCGAGGTAGAGCGTGTCGTGCAGCGCCGCGAACGTGCCAGGGAACTCGGCCGCGGTCAGCACGCTGCCCGCGTCGTGGCGATCGCTCGCACGGTCGTAGCAGTCGTCGCAGACGAGCGTGCGGCCGTCTTCGGCGAAGCGCCAGAACGACACGCGCGCGCAGTCGTGTACCGCCGCCATGCGCTCGGTCAGCGATCGCACGAGATCGCGGATGTCGCCGCTCGCCGTCGGTTGGTTGGTCAACCACGACAGCAAGCGCTGGCGTTGCCGTTCGTCGGCGAGCTGCTCGCGCATGCGGGCCTCGGCGGCGCGGCGCTCGGTGACGTCCTGCACGAATCCCAGCATGCGAATCGGGCGATCCTGGTGATCGCGCAGCACGGTGCCGGTGCCGGTGAACGTGCGCACGCTGCCGTCGGGGCGCACGATGCGCGCTTCGTGCTGGTAGCGGCGCCGCTCGCGCACCGAGGCCGTGATCTCCGCCTCGAGTGCGGCGATGTCGTCGGGATGCAAGCGTTCGCGGAAGTGTGCGTAGGTGATCGGGAAGTCCGCGTCGGCGGGGTAACCGAACAGCTCGTAGTGGAACGCCGACCACTGGATCTGCCCGCTCCGAATGTCCCAGTCGAACATGCCGAACTGCCCTGCGTCGATCGCGAGGCGCAGGCGTTCGCTGTTCTCGCGCATCGCCGCGGCTTCGCGCTGGCGTTCGCTGATGTCGCGGTTGATGGCGAGCATCGCCGGCCGGCCTTGCCAGGACAGGCGGCACGCGCGCGACTCGATGGGCAGCTGGCTGCCGTCCTTGCGGCGGTGCCAACCTTCGAAGGTCACCGTCTCGCCGCTGCGCACGCGCTCGATGCGGTCTTTGGCGTGTTCGGCGGTCTGCGGGGCGTCCAGCGTCGCCATGATCGAGCGACCGAGCAGCTCGTGCTCCTCGTAGCCGTAGTTCGCCGCCGCCGCGCGATTGAGGTAGAGGATGCGCCCCGCGTCGTCGCCGTCGATGCCGAGCACGAACACGGGATCGGGGATGTGGTCGGCGAGGGTGCGGAACTGCTGTTCGCGCTCGATCAGTTCGGCCGTCGCGCGGTCGAGTTCGGTGACGTCGCGCAGCACCGACAGGTGCAGGCCGGGGCGGATGTTGGTGACGGCGCGGTATTCGAACGTGCGCAGGCGGCCGCCGGCCGCAGACAGTTGCACGCGGCCTTCGGCATGGTCGCGGGCGAGGAACACCGGCCACGTCTCGCGCACGCGGTCGCGATGGGCCGGCGGCAGCAGGTCGGCGACGGCGAGCTGTCGCATCTGTTCGCGCGACAGGCCGAACGCGACGCACGCCGCCGGATTGGCGTCGACGTAGCGCGCCTCGTCGTCGGCGAGCAGCATCGGCTCCATCGCCGCTTCGAACACGGCCGCGAGGCGCTGCGCCGGATTGCCGTTCCGCATCGCCGCCGCCGGCTCCTCGGGATGGTGCCAGCTCAGCAGCGCGCTGTCCGGCTCGCCAGCCCGCGGCGGCAGCGGCTGCAGGCGCACGATCGCCGACGCGTTGCCGGTGCCGTGCCAGCGACCGGGGCGTCCCGCGACCACGGCACGCAGGACCTCGGCGAGGTCGGTCGCATTCAGGCCGAGGGCATGCAGCAGGTCCGGCAGGCCGTCCGCGGCCAGACCGCCGCTGCTCCGCCATGCCGCAGCATTGGCGAACACGATCGTCGC
>CANGSN010000158.1 GCA_947455805.1 Planctomycetota bacterium | reverse complement strand
GCGCTCCTCCTCCTCCTCGAGTTGCTGTGCCGCTTCTTCGAGCTTCTGCCGCGCCTCTTCCTGCTGCTGCTCGGCTTCGTCCTGCTGGCCCTGCTCCATCGCCCGCTGCGCCTTCTTCGCCGCTTCGGCGGCCTGCTCGGCGGCGCGCTGCGCTTCCTTCTGTTCGCGCTTCTTCAGCTCCTCGGCGAGGCGAACGATGTCCTCGGCCAGCTGCTGCTGCTGCTGCGCGTCCTGCTGCATCTGCTGCTTCTGTGCTTCGCTCTGCGGCCGGTTCTGCTGCAGGCCCTGCATCGCCTGCTGCAGCTGTTCGGCCGCCGCCTGCTGCTCGCGTGCGGCACTCGCCTGCTGGCCCTGCTGCAGCTGCTGCTGCGCGTTCTGCATGCGTTGGCGGGCCTGCTGCATCGCCTGCTTGGCGGCATCGGCCTGCTGTGGCGTCAGCTGGCCGTTCTCGACGGCCTTCTGCACCTGTTCCGCTGCCTGCTGCGTGGCCTGCTGCAGCTCCTGCTGCCGCTCCGCAGCGGCCTGCAGGTCCTGCTGGTTGCCGGCGTTGGCCTGTTGCAGTGCCTGCTGCAGCGTGCGCTCCGCCTGCTGCAGTTGCTCGCGACTCTGCTGCGCCGCCTCGGTGGTTCCCTGCGGCTTCTCGCCGTCGCGGGTGGCCTGGACGTCGCGCTCGACCTTGCGCAGCGCTTCGGCCGCCTTCTGCAGCTGCTCGGCGGCCTGCTGCTCGGCCTCGCCGGCGTTCGGCGCGTTCTGCAGCTCGCGGGCTTCGGCCTGCGCCTCGGCCGACATGGCGGCGGCGCGGCGGCCCGCATCGGGATTCTGTTGCTGCTGGCGGTTGCGCGCAGTCTCCAGCGCGCTCATCGCCTGCTCGGCCTGCTTCTGCGCCTCGGGGGTCATGCCCTCGCCAGCTTTCTGGGCGGTGTCGGCGAGGCGCTCGGCGGCGTCGCGCAGCGCCGACGACGGCGTGTCCTTGGCGTCGCTGGCGGCGCCGCGCTGGGCTTCTTCGCCGGCGGCCTTCTCGCCGAGCTTCTGCGCGTCCTGCTGCAGCTTCGCCGCGGTGGCGGCATTGGCCTGCTGGGCCTCGGCGGTGCGCTGCTGGGCCAGTTCGGCGGCCTTCCCGGCGAGCTCTCCGAGCTGCTGGCGCTCGGCCTCGCTGGCGCCTGCGGGCGCCTTCTGCAGCTGGTCGCGCAGCGCCGTCCACTGCGGATCGCGCGCCTTGCCGTCGGGGCCCGACTGTCGCTTCGGCGGGTCCTGCAGCTGCGCCTCGAGGCGTTCGCGCGCCTGCTGCAGCGCTTCTGCGTCGGCGCCCTGGGCGGCCTGCTGCATCGCCGCCGCGGCTTCCGCCAGCGCTTGCTGCTTCTGCTGGTCCCGCAGGTCGCCCTGCAGGTCGCGCGTGCGCTGCACCAGGTTGCCGAGGTCGAACTCGCGGGCGCGCGCTTCCGGGGCGCGGCCGGCCTGCTCGTCGGCGACGCCGCGCTCGAGCTCTGGCTGTTGGCGCAGCAGATCCTGCACGCGCTGCAGCGCGCCTTCGAGGAACGGCCGCCGCGTGCCAGCCAGCCGGTTGTTCTCATCGGCTTCGCGCAGCTCGCGCTCGCGCAGCTGCTGCAGCTGGTCGAGCAGCTGCTGCTCGGCCGGACTCGCTTCGGCGTTGCGCGTCTGCTGCAGCTGCTTCTGCAGTTCGCGCTGGCGCTGCTCGAGCTCGCGCGCGGTGCGGATCTGCTCGGCGACCTGCGCCAGTTCCTGGTCGAGGTTCTCGACCGACTTGCGCTCCAGCAGGATGTTCAGCAGACGCTCGAGGTCGTCGACGACGTCCTTCTGCTTGCGCAGCGCTTCGGTCAGCGCGGTGGCGGCGATGTCGTCGCGGATGCCGGCGACCGAGCGCAGGATGCCAGAACGTTCGAGGTGGGCGAGACCGTCCTTCAGCAGTTGCACCTGCTCCGGCTTCTGCTCGCGTTCGTAGCGCTGCAGCAGGCGGTTCATCAGCGCCTGCAGGCGCTCGGCCTTGCGCAGGATCTCGTCCTGGTCGCGACGTAGGCGCTCGACGAACTCCGGATCCTGGATGCCGGCGCCGCCCTTCGGCTCCTGGGCGCTCGCCGCTGCCGCAAAGCCGCCAACCACAGCGAGAGACGCTGGGGCCGTCATGCCGTGGGCGGTGGCGACGACGGCGGCGAACACGACGCGGGACAGCTTCGGGCTCATTTCTTCCCTCGCGCTTCTTGGGTGCGATTCTGCACGTCGCGCTGGCGATCGCGCAGGCCGCGCACTTCCTGGACCAGATCCTGGTAGTCGTTCCACTCCTCGAGCCGCTCCAGCAGCAGCTTCAGCCGCGCTTCGCAGCGCTGCTGGCCGGCGATCGCCCGCTGGCGGGCGGCCTGCCATTCGGCGCCGGGTTGTGCGACCTGCAGCTCGGCGAGCGCGCGCGCGACCGCCGGGCCGTCTTCGCCGACCAGGCGATCCGCGGCGTCGATCATCGCCAGGATCGGATCGAGCGAACGCTCCATTGCACCCAGTTCGCCGGCGGCGCGCTTCTGCACCAGTCCGCGGTAGAACGTCGGGTCGAGCGCCAGCGGCTCGACCAGCTGCGCACTGTGGGCGCGGTAGAGTTCGACCACGGCGGCGGCGTGTTGGCTCGGCTCGAGCCGGTTCCACAGGTGGAGATCGAACGCGCGCATCAGTCCGCGGTGCAGCCGTTCGCCGGCCGACAGCACGCGCCCCTGGCCGACCTCGATGCCGGTCAGCGACTGCAAGGCCGCCGTGCCGAGCGAGGCGCCTTCACCGTCGAGTTCCTCCAGGCGCGCGCGGCGGTCGAGCTGCACGTCGAGGGCCGTGCTGGCTTCTTCGCGCAGGCCGCGGAACAAGCGGCCGACGACGGCCGCGAGCTGTTCGGGGTCGACGACCTGCACGATGCGGCGCGGCAGCTCCGACGCGCCGGCTTGCGGCTGCTTGTTGTCGCGTAGCGACACCTGCAGCACGAGGCCGTTCTCGGTGGCGGCAGCGCCAGCGAGCAGGTCGCGCATCTCCAGCAGCTCGGTGCGCACGATCGCAGTCGAAGGGGCGGCAGTTGCGGGTTCGCGATCCGCGGGCGTCGGCAAGTTGGGCTGCTGGGAGACCGGCAGCAGCAGCGAACGCGGCGCACTGCGGGCGCCGTCGTGTTCGACGACGAGGTCGACGGCGGCGAGGCCGAAGTCGTCGCGGCCTTCGACGCGCAGGCACAGCAGCGCGGTCGGCAGCAGCGACAGGCCTTCGTCCTCGGGCAGCAGCCAGCGGCCGACGGGCGCGTAGTCCTGCAGCGCCGACAGCGGGTAGGTGCCGGGGTTCGGATTGCGCAGGCCGTTCTCGCCGAGCAGCTCGATCTGGTAGCGGTCCGAGGCCTCGACCGGGAAGCGCACGCGGTGTTGCAGGCGCACGCCGCTGTCGTCCTGCGGTGCGTCGGCGACCAGCGGCAGCCGCTTGCCGCTCTCGAGGAACACCAGCGTCGCCGACTTCACCGCCGCGGTGGCGGCGACGACCAGTTCGACGTCGCTGCCGATCAGCGCCTCGATGGCACCGCCGCTGGTTTCCAGCTTCGGCGCGCCGGTGTAGGCGGGCGGCGTGATCGACGCCCGCAGGTTGGCGACCTGCGGCGGGTGCACGGTGCGCACGGTGACCTGCAGGTCGCCGTCCGGATCGTCGCCGCCGCGCGCGTGGAAGGTGAAGCTGCCGGCCAGCCGGCGGAAGCTGTGGCGGAAGCGATCGCCCGGCCGCGGGCTCATCGTCACGCTGCGCACGTCGCCGCGCTGGCCATCGCGCAGCGGGGCGACGCGTAGTTCGACGCCGTCCTTCGGCACGGTGCCTTCGACGCGCACGCCGACGTGCAGGTCGGCCCCGGCCGGCAACACCAGTTCGACTTCGTCGCCGCGCTGGGTCACCTGCAGGTCGGCGCCGGCGGGCGGCAGTTCGAGGAACAGCGAGGTCGCGCGCGGGTACTCGGCGGCGAGGCCGAGGTGGCGCAGCAGGAACGCCTTGGCGGTGGCGGGAGCCAGCAGCGCGCCGCCGAGCAGCAGGGCCAGGCCGGTCGCGGCGCCCGCGAAGACCCGGCGCTCCGGCCGCGGATCGAACATGCGTTCGAGCGGCAGCGCCTGCACCGCCGCGGCGGTGTCGGCGACCATCTGCTCGATCATCGGCCGCGACTGGTTGCGGAGCGCCTCGCCGTCGGCGCCGTGCAGCTGCACCGCCGAGACGACGCGCTGGTGCAGGTCGGGGAACGAGCGTTCGAACCAGACGGCGACGTCGAGGTCGTCGAGGCGCTTCTGCAGCGGGTAGCGCACGAAGCGCACGAAGCCGTAGCCGAACATGGCGACGACGACGGCGGTGTGCAGCAGGCGGATCGGCAGCGGCAGCAGGAGCCAGCGATCGAGACCGAAGAACAGCAGCACGGCCGCGGCGACGGCGGCGAGCACCAGGGCGGTGCCGTGGCGCAGGTAGCGGCCGCGCAGGGCCCGCAGTTGGCGGGCCAGCAGCGGGCGCAGCACAGCGGCGACCGGGTCGGCGTTCGGGCTCGAGGTCGGGAGGGAATCGCTCACGGGCGGCAGGTCACCGTTGGAAGATGGGCAGATACTGCAGCGGGATCTGCAGGATCAGGGTCGCGACGGCGGTGCCGAAGGCATCGCCGGGACCCGTGTGGCACTGCCAGCTGCCGTCGCGTCGTTGCTGGCGCAGCAGCGACGCTTTGATGGTGCGGAAGTACTTCGTCCACTTCGGGTCGCCGGTGATGTAGTAGGCCTGCACCGCATAGTAGTGCCCGTAGTAGAAGAAGTAGTGGCCCTCGTTCTCCTCGCTCCAACCCTCGAGGCGCCGGTCGAGGTAGTCGAGCGCGTCGCGGATGATCGGGCTGTCGTATTCGCCGGCGGCGTAGAGCGTGGTGATGCCGGCCGCGGTCAGCGGCGGCGTGGCGCGCGTGGCGTCGCGGTTCTGGTAGCGGAAGCTGCCGCCTTCGTCGCCGAAGCCGCCGCGGAAGCGGTAGGTGCGGTCGTTGCTGCGCACGGCGCTCCGGTAGACGTAGTTCTGCGCGTTCTTGATCGTCGTCAGCGGCACGTGGATGCCGACATTGCGGGCCGAGCGCAGCGCCAGCACCTGGCAGACGGTGATCGACATGTCGGACTCGCGCGCGAACGGGCGGTAGCGCCAGCCGCCCTCGGCGTTCTGCGAGTCGACGATCAGGTCGACGCTGCGCTGCAGCACGCGCTTCACGTCGGGCCGCTCGACCATGCCGTAGACCTCGGCGAGGAACAGCGTGGCGAACGCATGGCTGTACATGCGCGTGCCGTTCTGCGTGATCTGCCCGTCGTCCTGCGCGCAGCTGAGGATGTAGTCGATGCCGCGGTCGAGCACGTCGCCGTACTTGCCGCGGTCCGGCAGGTGGCCGCCGGCGAGGAAGCTCATCAGCGCCAGCGCGGTGACGCCGACGTGCGGCAGCGGCCGGTCGTCGGTGGTCTCGTAGCCGTTGTTCAGCTTGTAGCCGACCAGTTCGGCCCAGTAGCCGTCCTTGTGCTGGTGGGCGGCGAGCCACTCGAGGCCACGCGCGACCGACTGGCGCAGCGGCTCGTCGATCAGGGTGTCGTTGGCGGTGCCGCGCCGGATCGGTTCCTGCGCCAGGGCCCCGCCGAGCAGCCAGCACAGCGCGCCGAATGCGGCCAGCAGCGGACGGAACGACGCACACAGCGGTCGATCGAGGAGCAGGTTCATCATTTGCCTCCGTCGGTTGGCGTGGGTGTGGCGGCCAGGGCGGCCGCCGAACCGACCAGCAGCAGGCCCTGCGTGCCGGTCAGCACAGTGTAGGGGCCGAAGGCGGCCATCCCATCCCGGTTGCCGCTGAGGTCGATGCGGCGGAACTTGCGGCCGTCGGGGAACAGCCCGGTGCGGTCGGCCAGTCGGAGCGCGTAGAGGCGCACGCTGCCAGCACCGCGGCGTGGGCGCGTCGCGAAGGTCAGGAAGTCGGCGCCGAACTGCGGCGCCAGGATGACCTCGCCATCTTCGCTGGCGAGCGGCACGGCGAAGGTCGCACCGTCGGCGGCGGTGCCGTAGCAGACCAGCTGGCGTTGGCGGCGCGCGGTGTCGACGAACGACTCGACCGCGACCACGGGCGGGGCCGGCGTCGCCAGCCAGGCGCGTTCCCAGTTCAGCACGGTGGCGTCGGCGCCGAGGTCGACCTCGCGCGTCGCCTTGCCGCTCTCGCCGTCCAGCAGCAGCAGGCGGCTGCTATCGCGCTCCGACAGCTCGACCACGACGAGGTGCGTCGGGGTGCTGGCGAGCATGCCGAGCGTGGTGCGGGCGCGGCCCTCCCAGCGCCAGCGCGTGGTTCCGGCGGTGTCGACGGCGACGACCGCGGGGGCGCCTTCGCCGGGCGGTTCGATCGGCAGGTAGAGCGTGCGGGCGTCGGCGCACAGGCCGATCGGGTACTGGCGCGCGGCGATGCTGTCTTGGCTCATCTGCAGCAGGTTCTGCAGCGAGCCGGCGGCCAGGTTCCAGGTGCTCCGCGGCAGGCCGGTCAGCGGCTCCAGCCGTTCGACCTGCACGGCACCCTCGGCGGTGAACAGCATGCGCAGCACGCTGCCGCCGGCGACCTTCGGGTGCAGGTGCTCGGCGGCGAAGGCGCGCCGGAACAGGACCGCGCCGCTCAGCGGTTCGACGCCCCACAGTTCGTTGCCGCCGCCGCCGGAGCGCGGCTGCACCAGCAGCTGCAGCACGCCGTCGACGAGGCCGAGGCTCTCGAACGTGCGCGCGCGCGGATTCGGCAGCTCCCAGCGCGGCGCCCCGCTGCGGGCGTCGAGCGCATGCACGCGGCCGAGGTCGGGCACGACCAGCGTGTCGCCGCAGAGGATCAGGTGGTCGAGGTACTCGTAGGCGAGCGCGAACAGCGGCGCCTTGTCGTTGCCCCTGGCGGTCGGGTCGAGCGCGCGCAGTTCGTTGCCGGTCCCGACGTAGAGCGGCACGGCACCGTTCGGCCGCGGCGCGAAGCCGGCCGCCAGGTGGGTGCGGATCGGCAGCAGGAAGTCGCGCGTCGG
>CANGSN010000157.1 GCA_947455805.1 Planctomycetota bacterium | reverse complement strand
TCACGAAGCGGACGTCGAGCAGGATCTGCGACGGTTCGGTGTCGATCATCGCGATCGTGCGCTCCACCGACTCCACCACCGGGCGGGTGTCCTTCACCATCACCGCGTTGGTCTCCTGGATGAACTCCAGGGTGCCGACTTCCGGCGTGATCATGCCGCGCAGGGTGTCGAGCAGCGTGAATCGCACTTCGCCGATCTGGAGCGGCTGCACGTTGCGCAGGTCGCGAATGTACTCCGACGTGATCAGCGGCATCAACGTCGACTCCGGGCGGACGTAGCGCAGCGGGATCGTCTTGGTGACGAGGTCCTGCTGGATGTTCGCAGCCGGTACCACGCGCAGGATGCCGCGATCCTCCTCGACGACCACGAAGCCCAGCGTCTTCACCGCTGCATCGAGCGCGTCGCGCCAAGGGATGTTCTTGAGGCGGATCGTGATCGTGCCCTTGACCTCGGGCGCAACGACGATGTTGGCGCCGGAGATCTTGCCGATCGTGTCGATGACCTTCTGGATGTCGGTGTTCTCGAAGGCGAAGTAGACGCGCGGCGGCTTCTCGACCTTCAGAACGCCCGGCAACGACTCGGTGACGATGCAGCCGGCCTGCTCGGCGACGAGGTCGAGCGCCTGACGCCAGGGCACGTCCTGCAGGTCGATGGTGACCGTGACATCCTTGATGTCGGCACCCATGATGATGTTGACGTTGGCCTTGCGCTGCATGATCTGCACGACCTCGCGCAGATCGCGGTCCTTCAGCCGCAAGGTCATGCGATTCGCCCGGTCGCCTTCGGCGCCGCTGCGGATCTCGTCCTTGTTCTGGGCGTCGCGCGCTCCCGTCAGCGCCTGGGGTTGCTGCAACGTCGCGGGCGCGTCCTGCGCCGGCACCCACGCCAGCGACAGCAAGGCCGCCAGCGCGGAAACGACTCCCTTCCTCATTGCCTGCATCGTCGATCCTCCTCCCTCGCGGGAGTTCCAGTGATTCGCCTGCAGCCGCGTCGTCGACGCGACCACGATGTCCGTCTCATCGAGCGGACGAACGCTACGGCTTGAGCCGAATTCGCGCGCGCCGCTGCGTCCCCACCTCACATCGTGCGCACGAGCGTCAGCCCTCGGAACACGAACCAGACCTGCTCCTCTTCGACCATCTTGACCAGCAGGTCGTCCGAGATGTAGTCGCCCTCTTCGTAGGTCTCGCCGTTCAACAGCACGCCCGAGCGCCCGCCGCGGTTGACGACGACGCCCTGGATCTTCAGGTCGAGCGCCTTGAAGTCGAGCGCGGTCGCCGCCTTCACGTGCCAGGACTTGGCCTGCACGACGAGGCCGTGGCGCGCGTCGCTGGCTGGCACCGCGAGCCGCGTCGCCACCGCTTCGTAGCGGGTCTTCGCCTGCTCCAGCTGACCGCTCTTGCAGTCCGCGTCCATGTCGGCGACCAGCTGCTGCAGCTCCTTCATCGGCAGGAACATGTCCGTTTCGCGTTGCGGAGTGACGGGCTCGTTGAGCTGCGCGCGCAGATCCTCGATCGGCTTCGCCACGTCCTGGGCCCAACGCAGACGGTATGGAGCATAGCTGATCCGGTTGCTGTCGGACTCGAAGTCGCCCGTGACCTTCTCGAGCCCTTCTCGCACGCCCTTCTCGAGCGAGTAGACCTCGAACAGGGTCGTGTCGGACTTGCGCGCGCGCTGGAGCATCTCGCGCAGCTTGGTCACCGTCGTGACGTAGCGATCGAGCAGCTCGCGCTGCTGGGCGCGCGACGGTCCTTCGAGATGGACGTCCCCGCGCTCACGGGGATCGACCAGGATGTCGCGGCGGCCCTGCGGCCCCTTGTGCTCGTAGCCCTCGACGCCGATGGCGACACGACTCTTCCAAATGTCCTCGGCGTAGACTTCCTTCAGCGACTGGTAGTCGGGGATCGGGGCTTCCTTGCCCTCCACCTTGCCGTTGTAGGTGTAGGTCTGCAGCGTGAAGCGCACCTGGTGCACGGCTTCGCGGTCCCCCACCTCTTCGTTGCGATCCGCGGCTCCTCCCGTGGCACCTCCGCCGGCCGTGATGCTGAACTCGTTGATGCTCACGAAGCGCCGGTAGTTCTCCACCAGGTTCATGAACTTCAACGCCTGCCAGATGGTCGCCGAGCCCTCGTAGGTGTACTCGATCGGCACGAACCGCTCCGCCGTCTTGCTCTCGCGGCGAGGCTTCATCTGCAAGCCGGTGCCGTTGATGCCCGATTGGCGCTCGAACTGGTTCAGCTGGCGCACGAAGTTCGTCAGCTCGCGCGTGTCGGGCAGGATGCGCACGTATTCGTCGAGGTTCTCGCGCAGGATGATCACATCCTTCTGCAGCGCCGGGATCTTGGCGATCTTCGCCTCGGCCGCGGTGATGCCCTCGCGCTTCTGCTTGACATTCGCCTCGACCTCCTCGATCAGCCCCTGCGCGTAGTAGACGCCGCCGGCCGCGAGCAGGCAGATGCCGACGGCACTGCCGCCGATGACCGCGAGCAACTTCTTCTGGGTCCAGTTGGCCATGTTCGTCTCCTCACTTCCCGGCCGGGGCCGCAGGGGGATTGGCGGGCTTCGGCTTCGCCTTCGGCGCTTCCACGATCGTCGGCTTGAACTGCAGTTCCAGGCGGAACGCCATCGACGACTCCGGGACACGGACCTTGTCCTTGTCGATCTTGTAGACCGGGTCGGACTTGGAGCTCAGGTCCTTGGCGAAAGGCGCCGCCTCGATGTCGTCGTGGAAGTTCGCGAGTCGCGACTTGTCACTGTCCTGGACCGACGCCGGCATCTGCACCAGTGCGCCCTTCTTGGGGTCGTTCTTCATGGTGACGCCGTCGAACCAGGCCAGGTGGCGATCGGTGTCGCCGTTGTTGTTGGCCAGGTCGATCAGCTCGTCGAGGAAGCGCGACCAGACGCGCCGCGACTTCGAGATGTCCTGGATGGTCTGGACGCGCAGCGCGTAGTCCTTCTTGTTGGCGTCGAGCTGGTCGTGGTAGGCAGCCTTCTTGCTCTTTTCGGCCAGCTTGGCCTCGACCTCGACCAGCTGCTCCTCGGCGTTGCCGAGGTCGCCGAAGTAGACGAGTCCGAACCAACCGACCGTACCGCTGACGGCGAGTGCGGCGACGAACGCGGCGGCGAGGACGATCGTCGGCACGCGGTTGCCGCGACGAAGATCGGCAGGGAGAAGATTGATGCGAATCACGGCGGACCTCCTCAGGATGCTGCGGCGAGACCGATGGCGACCGCGAGTTGCGGCGCCAGCTGGTTCAGGGCTTCGACGTCGACGTTGTCGGCGCGGACCTTCAGACCCTCGATCGGATTCCAGGTCTTGGTGCGCTTCTCGAAGATCTTCTCGAAGCTCTCCTCGAGGAACGGCAGCAGGGCCGTCCCGCCGGTGAGCCAGACTTCCTGGACCTCGCCGTCGAACTGGTTCTCGAAGAAGTCGAAGGAGAGGTTGACCTCGTTGCCGAGGTCCTCGAGCACCTGGCCGCAGGCCTCCTGGACGACGCCGAGCTGATCGCCCGCATCGCGCTTCAAGGTCTCGGCCTGGCCCGGCTCGACGCCGAGGCGGCGCGCGATCGCATTGGTCAGGTCCTGGCCGCCCATCGGCACCTCGCGGGCGAAGCAGCTGACGTTGTCGCGCAGGATGTTGATGCTGGCCTTGGTCGCGCCGATGTCGATCAGCGCCACCGTGCGACCCGGGTCCTGGATGCCAGGATTGACCATGTCGCCGAGCTCCCAGGCGTTGCCGAGCGCGAAGCCGTCGACGCCGACGGCGACCGGTTGCAGGCCGAGTTCGGTCAGCATGCGGCTGTGGTCGGCCACGACGGTGCGCTTGGCGGCGACCAGCAGCACCTTCATCTCGGCGCGGCCAGTGGCGTCCGTGCCCATGCCGATCTTCTGTGCGTCCAGCTCGACGTCGTTGACGTCGAACGGGATGTACTTATCCGCATCGAGGCGGACGGCCTGCATCAGCTTGTCCTCGCCCATCTCCGGCAGGCTGATGTAGCGGAACACCACGTTCTTGCCGCTCACGGCCGTGGCGATGCGCTTCGTGCGGAACTTGGCGACGCGCATCAGTTCGGCGATCGCGTCCTGACGCGCCGCTTCGTTCTGCACGTCCACCTGCGCGTAGCCGGTGATGACGTGGTCGTACTTGTCGCGAGTCAACTCGACGGCCTTGATGCAACTGCTGCCGATGTCGAGACCGACGATGCTCTTGCGCTGCTTCAGCATGACCAGTGGCGCTCCTTCGGGGGGTGCCCGCTTCCTCCGCCCTATCGGCCGCTGGCTCGGCCCGAATTGAGCCTGGTTCCGCATCCCCGCGAGAACGGGGCGGCGGACGGCATCGGGGGAGGCGGTCGACACCTGGGACGGTGGCGCCGGCGGCCTGGCCGACGACGGCGGTGGTGCCGGCCCCGGTCCTGGTCCCGTTCCTGCTGGGCGCGGCCGTGAAGGGGCGGGCCGTGCCCGCACCCGGCCGCCGGCAACGGAGCTGCCCGACCTCTCAGTCCTCGCCGAAGCGCGCGGCGACGAGTTCGGCCAGCGCTCGCAGCTGCTGCTCGGCGTCCGCCCCCGTGGCCTCGAGCTCGAGCTCCACGCCCCGCTCAGCCGCCAGCATCATCATGCCCATGATCGACTTGCCGTCGACGCGCTCGTCGTTGTCGGTGCGGCCGACGCGCAACTTGCTGGCGTAGGCGTTGGCCGTCTGCACGAACATGTGTGCTGGGCGCGCATGCAGGCCTTGCCGGTTCACCAGCACGACGCGGGCTCGGATCGATTCCTGTTCGCTCATGGCGCCTCCTTGCCGAGCTCGCGCAACAGATCGCGCATGGCTTCGACCGAAGGCGCATCGAGCAGGAATCGGCGGAAGTCGGCGTTGCGAGCCAGGCCGGCGATCCAGCGCAGGCACTGCAGGTGCACTTCCGGCTCGGCCGCCGGCGACACCAGGAAGAACAGGACCTGCACGGCACGACCGTCGATCGCCTGCCATTCGAGTCCGCGGCGGCAACGGGCGACGACCAGCGCTGGCCGGGCGACGTTGTCGCCCTTCACGTGCGGGACGGCAACGCCGTTGCCGAGCCCGGTGCTGCCGATGGCCTCGCGCTCGACCAGGCGCTTGTGCAGCGCCTTGTGGGCCGCCGCGCCGAACGCTCCCGATGCCTGGGCGGCGGCAAGCAGTTCCTTCAGGGCGGCATCCTTGTTGGTTGCCTCGAGGTCGCCGATCAAGGCGGCGGCGTCGACGAGCTGGGCGATCATGGGCGACAAGTCTGCGGCAAGGTCCACCTGCACGCAACGCTGCCACCCTGCGAACCGGTCGCCAGTCCCGAATCAGCCGCGCAGGGTCTTGCGCACGACTTCTTCGTACGACTCTTCCTCGCGCGAAGCGCCCTTGGCACGGCGGCTCGTCGCCGGGCGAGCCCGCGCTGCCTTGGCGCCCGGCACCTTGTGGTCCTTACGCTTCTCCTTCTCCTTGCGGAGCTGGGCCTCCATCTTGTCGACCAACAGGTCGATCGTCGAAGCGAACGAGGTCCCGCGGTCCTTGGCGATCAGTGGCGCGCCGCGGCGCTGGTGCGCGATCAGCTCGACCTCGGGGTTCTTGTGCGCGTGGTCGGCGACCACCTCGATGCGCATCAGGCGATCGTTGTAGCGGGCGAGCCGCGCCAGCTTCTTCACCGCGTGCGCTTGCATGCGCTCGGTGATGTGGTCGTGGCGGCCCTTGAACTCGATCGTGACGGCGGAATCGTCGGGTGCGTCGGTCATCACTGTTCCTGTGAGGGGGAGTATCGGTCGCCAGCAGAACGCGCTGCACGGCGCCGTGCAAGGAACGTCTGCGGACGAGTCACATGCAAACGAAACGTCGGCTGCACCGCGACGGCGCGTGCGGCCGTCAGGAGGCCTGTGCGCTGCGATCAGAAGCCCCAGAACTTCACTTCGGGCTCGAGGTCGATGCCGAACTTGTCGTGCACGCGCTTCTTCACCTCGGCCATCAGGCCGACGAACTCCGCCGCCGAGCCGCGCCCGTCGTTGACGAAGTAATTGGCGTGCTGGCCGCTGACCTCGATGCCGCCCGAGCGCAGCGTCTTGCAGCCCGCTGCCTCGATCAGGCGACCAGCGGCGTCGCCGGCCGGGTTGCGGAACACGCAGCCGACGCTGCGCTGCGACACCGGCTGCGTCGCGTTGCGCCGCTTCAGCGACGCCGAGAACCGCTCGAAGATCGCCTTCGGATCGTCCGGCGTCAGCTCGAAGCTCGCCTGCAGCACCACGGCGTCGCGCAGCCCACCGTCGCGGTAGACGGCTCGGAACTGGTCCTTGCCGCGCACCTCGAGGCGCCCTTCCGGCTCGACCAGCGTCAGCGAGACCAGATGCTCGAACGTCTCGCCGTCGCGGGTGCCGGCGTTCATCGCCACCGCCCCGCCGACCTGCGCCGGGATGCCGGTCAGCTTCTCGAGGCCGGCGAGGCCGACCTCCTTGGTGGCGCGCAACAGGCTCGGCAACGTCACGCCGGCGCCGGCGGTGATGCGGTTGCCGTCGCGCACGATGCGATTGAGGTTGCCGAGATGCAGCACGGCGCCGCGCACGCCGGCGTCGGCGACGACGATGTTGCTGCCGCCGCCGAGGATGCGGAGCGGCACGTCGAGTTCGCGGCAGACGCGCACGGCCAGCGCCGCGTCCTCCTCCGCGTACGGCTCGAGGAACCAGTCCGCCGGTCCGCCGATGCGCAGGTGCATCAGCGGGCCGAGGTCGACGTGTTCGCGCACCGCCCCGCGCATGCCGCGCAGGGCAACCCGCAGATCAGAGACCGGCAACGATGCCTCCCAGGGCGCGATCGATGTCGCCGGCCCCCAACAACAACACGATGTCCGACGACCGCACGCGCTCGAGCACCCGCTCCGGCAGGCCGGCGACTTCGCCGCCCTTCGAACACACACCACCCTGCGCGACGACCGCGGCGACCAGGTCGGCGGCGCTGACCGAGGCGCGGATCTCCGCACTCTCGCGGGCGCCGTAGATGTCGGCGACGATCGCCGCGTCGGCGCCGGCCAGCGAGTCGGCGAATTC